>JBDSBG010000231.1:0-20051 GCA_039921685.1 Ferruginibacter sp. | reverse complement strand
ATTCATATTTTTTATCAACGGGTTAAAACCCGTTGTTACAAATTTGACCGGTTACTAACGATATGTCGAACCTACGGTTCTTATCCCCCTATTCATCATTTTTATCAACGGGTTAAAACCCGGTGTTACAAATTTGGCCGTTTACTAACGATATGTCGAACCTACGGTTCTTATCCCCCTATTCATCATTTTTATCAACGGGTTAAAGCCCGTTGTTACCAATTTGACCGTTTACCAACGATATGTCGAACCTACGGTTCTTAGCACACTATTTTATCATTTTATCAACGGGTTAAAACCCGTTGTTACCAATTTGGCCGTTTACTAACAATATGTCGAACCTACGGTTCTTATCCCCCTATTCATATTTTTTATCAACGGGTTAAAACCCGTTGTTACAAATTTGACCGGTTACTAACGATATGTCGAACCTACGGTTCTTATCCCCCTATTCATCATTTTTATCAACGGGTTAAAGACCGTTGTTACCAATTTGACCGTTTACTAGCGATATGTCGAACCTACGGTTCTCACCGCACTGTTTTATGATTTTTATCAACGGGTTAGTTATTAGGCTTAAAACAGCGGTTTAATAAATTATTCTTAACCGGTTTCATACATAATCTGTCATTAGCAACTTGTCGAAGCCGGGTTAAAGAACCAAATCGCCTTCGACAAGCCCAGGCTGACAATCTTTGCTGGCGCAGCTTTAATTTAATTGGTATTATTTTTAGGAACCTGCCCGGATCGTCATGAGCAGTATTACACCCTGCCTCTGACACAACGGTAAATACCTGAACAAAAAAGCTCACCCGTTTTAAAGGATGAGCTTTAGGCTTCGTGGTTTTTATGCTCTCTTTAGAATTTAATAACCTTAACTGTTTTTACTCCAGTGCCTTGTTTCACTTCCATGATATAAGAGCCTGTTCTCAAATCTGAACCAATGTTGATTGTTTGGTTTGCATTTACCAGGAGGCTCTTTAACTCACGCCCCTGCATATCAAGTACACGCACACGGATCGCTTCCTTACCTGCTGTGATGACCTGCAGTTTAAAGTCGCTAACGGTTGGGTTAGGGAACACATTCACTTTAATAGTTTCCGTTGCTGTTGTTGCTCCCGTGACAGATGTTCCTTTTGCTGCAGTACGTGGGCCGGGTGGTGGCGGGTCGCCCGCACAGGCTGGCAATTTAACAGACACTGTTCTTGTTGCACTGCTGCCGCAATTGTTCACTGCGGTAGCGGTAACCGAACCGATTACTGCCGTAGCAGGATAAGTTACAGTGATGGTTGTTGTGCCCTGGCCGGTAAATCCTGTTGCTGCAGCAGGTACTGTCCATTGTACAGAGACTGCATTGGCTGGTAAGGCTGAAACGGAATAGGTATATATCCTGTTAGGGCATGGTTGTGCTTCTATTACATCTATGCCTGATGGAGTAGCCGGGTTTAATTTGGAGACGTTCAATGTTCTTGAACCGCTCGTTCCGCAGCCATTCGTTGCCGTTACCGAGATGGTACCACTTGTATAACCTGCGGGATAAGTAAAGGAAATAGAAGCGGTGCCCTGGCCTGTTAAGCCGATCGCTGCTGCTGGTACTGTCCAGTTGTAGGTTTGACCCACCACTGCTGAAACAGAATAATTAGCGGGCGTTCCATTGGGTGCGATATGAGGGCAAACATTGGTTGGACCTGCAATAAGCCCAGGGGTTGATGCATTTACTTTTGTGAGTGCAAGGCTTCTCAGATTGCTTGCTCCGCAACCGTCATTAGCGGCAGCTGCTGTTAGGTTGCTGCTTGTAAAGCCATTGGTAAAGCTAATGTTTACCGTTGTATCATTTGGTCCGGGACCATTTGGATGCGTGATCGTGGTGGTTCCTGCCTGTGCAGTCCAGATATAAGATGTTGCACCAACTACTGACGGAATGGTATAAGTAAATGTTGCAGGCGTTCCGATGATAGGGCAAACACTTGTTGGACCTGTGATCGGTTGCGGTGTATTTGGTGTTTGTGCAACCAGTACAAAGACTGTTTGTGGACTATTACCGCAAGAAGACAAGCCAGTAACCCTGATCTGTTTGTTGCCATTAAATTTAAATGCGCTGGCAAACGTTACCGTTATGCTGTTTGCTGTGCTGCTTACCAGTGTAACATTGGTAGGAGGAATGCTATAGCTATAACTTGTAGCACCAGGAGAGTTGAATGTATAAGTAACCTGTTCGCCTGTTCCAAGATATGGACAAACATTCACAGGGCCTGTAACTGTAGGAGCCGTAAGTGGAGCACTTACCGCAAATGTTGCACTGATGGTATGCTCACCTGCAGTGATGCCGGTAAATGTATATGATCCAACAGGGCCCTGCGATATTCCATCTGCAATCACATCGGTGATGCTATAGCAAGGATCGGGTGTAATGGTAAATGCTGCATTGTCACCGCAATTGTAACTGCTAACACCTGCAGGCGATATTGTTCCGTTTGCACCGGCAGATGCAGTAACGGCAGCGCATAATGTCTGCGTTGTAATGGTATTAGAATTGGCAGATGTACTGGTTGCACTGAAAGCCCTTACCCTGTAATAATAAGTGGTATTTGCAGTAAGGCCCGTTACCGACTGGAATAGGCCGTTTACAGTAAGGTCATTATATCCCGAAACGAATGAAGGATTGAATGAATTGAAACTATGTGTACCTAAATTGGTTACCACATCAACATTCGATTGTGTCCACTCTGTTGCAAGCGTTGGAAATCCAGCAGCGGGGTTTACTGTTACACCAGCCGTTACAGTTGGTTTTCTAACCAGGGTTTTATCAAGGGTAGAGTTTCCGCCGCCTGTCCAGGCAACACCAGGATCCTCTCCAATCCTTCCAAAGATATCAACCGGGGCATTGGCAGAAATTTTGAAAAGTACAACGGCATCATCACCATTATAATTAATAACAGTGTTGGCTACTGTTGCCGTGCCTCCATAAATAGTCGCTGCACTGTTCTTGTAAACAATGGTTGCCCCGTTTGCCAGTGTACCCGATAGCGTGAGCTCAACCGGAGTAGATGATCCATTTGAATAGAGTCTTAATTTATAATCAGTAAGATTAACCGAGGCTCCTGTTCCATTATATATCTCTAAATATTTATTGGTAGCAGAACCTTCTACATATTCTGATATGAAAAGATCTGTTGCTGTAATTGTTGTGCCAAAGTTTGGCAATGTACTAACATCCAAACGATAGCTTGAGGCACCTGCTACGGCATTCCAATTGGCTGTGAAACTGTTTGTAGTATTGCCAGTGGCAGCAGTTGCTATCGGTGCATCCAATGCTGAAGTAGTGAAACTTGATTGAGAACCATAGCTTGTGCCTGCATCATTGGTTGCATAAGCCTTATAATAGTAAGTAACGCCGGGGTTAAGTGAACCAACCGGTGATGAGTATGCGCCGAGCGTTAAGGCACCACCTGCAACTGCTGTTCCTGTTCCATTTACAAATCCATTAAGGGTACTGTATTCGATGCCGTAGGCAGAAATTGCAGTACATCCATTATTGGTAATGGCTCCGTTGAGGGTTGCTGATGTTTGTGTAACAGCAGATGAACCACCTGTAGTAACGGAAGGTGCTGAATTGATACCGCTTCCTGAAGCAGCTACATTACTGTTTGCAGCGCCGCCGCCCCCCACTACAATATTTCCATTGTACGACTGAACAAGGGTAGGACTGAATTTAACATATATCAATTGTGAGAATGAGCCACCTGGTTGTGATATGGTCAATGAAGGGAAATAATTCACATCGTCTGTTGAATAGCTATAACCATTCAGCGTTGCTACCGTAACATCTGCTGTTGAAAGATTTGTTCCTGTGATAGTGAAGGTATTGGCAGCTGTTGTAGTATTTGTACAAACCGGACCAAATGCAGTCAATGCATCTGTACTTAGTACAGGCGTTAACGTTGTAAACGTTCCCTGGCTGCTGTAAGATGTACCGCCGCCGTTGGTAGCATAAGTATGATAATAATACTGTGTTCCGGAATTCAGCACATTGATATCAACAGTGAATGCACCTGCGTTTAGATTATTGCCTGCGAATTGAATACCGGTTCCATTTGCAAATCCACTGGTAATGCTATACTCTGCACCGTAAGCTGTAATAGCTGAACAGCCTTCTGCAGTTATCGTTCCTGGTATGGTGGCGGAATTGATGGTTACATTTGTTGCTGCACCTGTTGTCACTGTAGGAGCTGTATTGAGGCCGCTACCCGAAGCTGCCACATTATCTGATAAGGCTCCCCCACCGCCGACAGGAATATTTCCATCATAGGAAATCGCTGAAGTTGGTGAGAACTTCACATATATTAACTGGGAGAAGGCGCCACCAGGCTGGCTAATAGATAAAGAAGCTGTATAGGTAATGTCGTCTGTTGAGAAACTAAATCCTGAAAGCGGCCCAACGGTAACATCGTCTGTTGTAAGATCTGTTCCGTTGATGGTAAATGTATGGGCAACCGTTGTTGTATTAATACATACTGCCCCAAATGAAGCAAGTGAAGTTTCTGTGAGATCAGGTTGGTTAGCTGCAATGGTGCTGCCGTTTTGAGTTGCACCGAAACCAGTTTCGACATTATTATCGTTTCTCGCTTTCACCTGGAAAGTATACAAGGTAGATGCTGTTAATCCTGTAACGGTTTTTGTTCCCCAGTTGGATGCTGTTTGCCAAACAAACAGGGCTGCCAATGAACCATCAGTCTGTACATAATTACCGGTGGTTGTTTCCTGGATAGCAAATTGTGTAATTCCCGGGTTGCCATTTAAAGTAAGGGTAACGTCCAGACTTGAAGCCGTTGGATTGTTTACAGTTGGTGCACCTGGCGTATTTGCCAGCGTGTATAAGCTTGCACTTCCGCCGAAAGCTGTTTCAACATTTACTGCATTGCGTGCTTTCGCATGGAAGGAATAATTTGCATTTACTGCAAGGCCGGTTACTGTTTTTGTTCCCCATGTTGCTGCGGTTTGCCAAACAGGTGAAGCGCCTAAGGCACCGCCTGCCTGTATATAATTTCCGCTGCCAGTTTCCTGGATGGCATATTCCGTTGAGGCAGGGCTACCATCTCCACCTGCAAGTGTAACATCGAGGGAAGCTGTTGTTGGATTATTCACTGTTACCGTTCCGGGGGTATTTGCCAAAGTATAAAAATTGCTTTCACTGCCGTAGCTGGTGCCCAGTGAATTCGTAGCATATGCCCTGTAAAAATATTGTGTATTGACATCAAGTCCTGATAGTGTACTTACAAATACACCCGATCCTGTTCCGTCTGATGTGATGCTGCCTGCAGTTGTGGGATTAGGGCTTAAGCCGTAAGCAACTCCACGTGCCGTTACCGGATCGCCGCCGTTACTTGTTACATTTCCCCCTGAGGATGCACCTGTTGATGTGATTGAAGTAGCCGTTGTGGTTGTAACTGTAGGTGCAGTAATTAATCCTGAGGGAGTAACGCTAAAATTATCAATGCCGATACCCTGTCCATTTGTAGAACCCAGAAGGCCTGTAAATGTCCATTTGAAATAGTAATCTGTACCTGCAGCTATAGAGAGGCCCGCTATGTTAAATGATTTACTTGTAGTTAACGGTGGATTTGAGATCACCGTATTGTTTGCATCGGCAAGGTATGTTTGATTGCCCCCGGTTGCGGAAGTAGCTGGCGTTGTTGTGGTACCATGAAAGAATGTCCAGTCGAACTGCCTGCTTCCTGATCTTGATTTTTCATAATCAAAGGACACGGCCAGGTCTGTGATGGTAAGGCCGGTATTGTTTGTTATTTTTAAAACAATAGACTTCGGGGAGGTATATGTTCCTGTGTTTAAAAATCCCAGGGACCTGTCGGTTGATGAAGCAGTAACGCCATTGGCCCAGTTGATCGCTCCCCCGGATGATGTTCCGGTTACAATACCCGTACCTGAAGTACCGTAGGCCAATGTAGTTGCGGTTGTTCCACTGGACCAATCCGTACCAATTTTAAATCCAGCTGGTAGGGTTGCTGTAGCAGCACTTGCCATGCTATTAAAATTTTCGATAACGGCTACTCCGTCAGTATTGAGGCTCAACTGGGCTGAACCCATGAGGGAACCCAATAACATCATAATCATAAAACAAAAAGACAGCCATGGGGACCGTTGGAGAATAGATTTGCGTGGCGTTGTTGTAGAAATTTTCATAAATTTTGATTTTTATTATCGAAGTATCTTAATATTAAATTGATTGCAAACTTAAATGTTAGCAGAGCTGAAAAACAAAATGCAATGTTATGAAAACAAAAACATTTGATCCAGTTCGGTGAATTGTGTGGCTATAAAAGGATAATTGTTTTCTTTAGGGCGGAGGTTAATGCGACTGTGAATATAAGAAGATTTTTAGGAGTTTGGAGTTTGGGGTTGGGGGTTTGGGGTTGGGGGTTTGGAGTTTGGGGTTGGGTGTTTGGGGTTGGATGTTTGGGGTTGGGTGTTTGGGGTTTGGGGCTTGGTTGGGTGTTTGGGGTTTGGGGTTTGGAGTTGGGTAAGATGTGTGGGTACTTATCTTTTTAATCATAATATTTATCTTAAGTAGCGATCTTTTTAGCCAATCCTCTAAAAGAGTTTGAATAGAACAAGAGTTCTCAACCATAAAACGAGATTGATATTTCTTTAGCCGGGCGGGCGTGATTGACTGTCCAATCCGTGTAATCCGTGTACCTATCATTGTTGCGAGTAAGTTTTAGTCAATAAAAAATCGTTTCTTAGCTGCTTGTTTTTATGGCCAACACGAATGAACCTTCTACTTTAACCGGGAGTAAGAAACTTTACGGACTTGATCACCTGAGGGCCTTTGCCGTTGCATCTGTTTGCTTGTTTCATTACGGGCTTTCCTTTCCGCACCCGTCATGGTTGCCAAGGATAAGCGGTTTTGGCTGGACGGGTGTTGATTTGTTTTTTGTATTGAGCGGGTATTTGATAGCCTCGCAACTTTTTGCAAAGATCGCAGCAGGAAAGCCGATATCGATATCCACATTTTTTATAAAACGTTTTTTCCGCATCATACCTGCTTACCTATTTGTGCTTGCCATTTATTTCTGTATCCCTTATGCGAGAGAATGGGAAGCATTGGCGCCGCTATGGAAATTTCTAACTTTCACTTATAATATTGCGCCTGATCTTCGCATAGAAAAAACTTTTGGGCATTCATGGTCGCTTTGTATTGAAGAACAATTTTATTTATTGCTCCCCGCCCTGCTTGGAGCGTTGATCTATTTCAAAGCCATTAAAAAAGCCTGGTGGCTGCTTGCCGCCTTGTTTGTGTTTGGCTTTATTATACGTTTGTATTCATACCAAAACCTCGTTGAGCCCATTGGTTCCTTCACTGGACAAAGAACAGCCTGGTATAAGTGGATCTACTTTCCAACTTACTGCAGGCTGGATGGATTATTAACAGGTGTATCCATTGCTGCATTGTTTGAATTCAGGCCTTTATTAAAAGAGCGTATCTGCAGATATGGAAACTTGTTTTTGATAGCAGGCAGTCTCCTTTTAGCTGCTGCCTGGTTTCTTGCAAGGCCCCTGGAAACTTATGCGTTTGCTATACTTGGGTTTCCATTGGTGAGTATTGCCTATGGTGCCATTGTTATCGGGGCAGTGAGCCCTGTGAGTTTTTTATATAAATACGATTCCAAACTAACGGCAACGGTTGCCAGCCTTTCGTATGCTGCTTACCTGGTTCACAAAATAATGATACATATAACCCAGGACCTTCTTTCAAAAGCCGGGGTAAGTAAGACAGGTATTTTCATGTTTGCGGCTTGTGTAATTGCGGTCTTGCTTGGAGCTTTCGTAGTGAATGTATTGGTGGAGAAGCCGTTTTTGAGAATGAGGAAGAGGCTGTTAGACGGGTGAGGAGTGTTGACTACTAGTGTTCAGCAAATTTTGTATTTAGGCATTTGATTGACTACAATGATAGATACGCGGATGACACGGATAATCACGGATAAAGACTGCTGGCGCAGCATTTCGCTAATAATAAAAAATGACACGAAATTTTTTGGAACAAAAATAAACCTGCCTGCCGGTAGGCGGGTCCGTTGTCATCAGTTCAATCCGTGTCATCCGCGTATCTATCATATTTGCCGGTAAAATAAAAACTTCCGAAAAGTTGTGCTGCATTTGCATCGTTAAATGCTAAAGCGTCTCTGCAAACCCAGACGCTGTACGGGCAACATAAGGCTTAACTTTACTTCATGAAAAAAATAATATACTTATCAATTCTGATCATTGCGAGCATGTCGTGCAATACAAAAAAAGAAACTGCTGATAGCGCTGCTGATAACTCCTTCTCAGAATTTGAAAATGTTTTTTTAGACAACTACTGGAAACAATACCCGGCAGCATCTATTGCTAATGGTTATGGCAAATATTATGACCAGCTTGTTATACCCGGCAGCAATACAGTAGCAGCTAATATTGCTTTTTCCCATAAATGGCTTGACTCATTGAATACGCTTGATCATGGTCATCTGAGTGATAACAATAAAATAAGTTTCAACATAATTAAAAATCAACTGGAAAGTGATAACTGGTATGCATCGGTTTTTAAACAGTATGAGTGGGATGCATCGATGTATAATCTTGGCGGCGAATGTTATTATATCATTAACCAGCCCTATGCTCCACTGGATGAAAGGCTGAGGATATTATCCAGGCATTTGCAACATGCAGATGATTATTACACTGCTGCATTTAAAATATTACAGCAACCGACTAAAGAACATGTTTCACTTTCCATATTGCAAAACAAAGGAAGCCTTTCTGTTTTTGAAACAGGCCTGCCAGATTCTATCAAAGCTTCGCATTTGACTGATGCAGAGAAAAATGATTTGAATCAAAATATCAGCAAGACAGTTGCTGCCATTAAAACATTTGTTGATTCTTTGAACAGCATCGTTGCCAACAAAGATTATGTTTTTCGTGATTTCAGGATTGGTAAGAAACTGTTTACGGAAAAGTTTAAGTACGACCTTGTGACCGATCTTACACCTGAAGAAATTTACAGCAAAGCGGTTGCCGACAAGAAGTTTTACTATGACAGGATGTACCAAAATGCAGGCAAACTATGGACAAAATATTTCAGCAGCCAGGCTAAACCAAAAGATACACTTGAAATAATCCGTTCCGTGATTGACAGGATATCCTTACAGCATGCCACACCTGAAGCACTGTTTGATACACTTACCAGCCAGGTGTACCAGCTAAAAAGATTTATCATAGCAAAAGACCTGTTTGATTTCGATACCAGTTACCCAATGAAGGTGAGGCTGATGCCTGAATATGCAAGAGGCTTTGCAGCAGCAAGTGCTGAATTCACACCACCCTATCAGAAACAAGGCGATACCTATTATAATATTGATGACCTTACAAAATATTCAAAAGAAAAAGCAGAGGGTGAATTAAGAGAGACCAACGATTATGCATCCTGGTTCCTTTCTATACATGAGGCGATGCCCGGGCATTGTTTACAGGGAATCTACAATAATAAAAAATCACCTGATGTAGTACGGTCTGTTTTCCAAAATGGTGCGATGATCGAGGGCTGGGCAGTGTACACAGAAACAATGATGATGGAAAATGGCTTTGGCAATCATTCACCGGAACTTGAACTGATGCACGACAAATTAAAACTGCGTGAGCTCGCCAACGTTATTATTGATTACGATATCCAGTGTTTGAATAAACCAGAAGAAGCGATCATGCACTTACTGGTAAAAGAATGTTTTCAAACAAAGGCGCAGGCTGAAGAAAAATATCACAGGGCCACTGTTTCGCAAGTGCAACTTTGTTCTTATTATACTGGTGCCACAGCTATACAATCATTGAGGGATGAATACAAAAAGAAAATGGGAAGCAACTATAGTTTGAAAGTTTTTCATGAAGTGTTTTTGAGTTTTGGGAGTTCACCGGTGAAGTATATTAGGGAGAGGATGTTGGAGTGAGGCACAGGGCAGGCACAGGTCGGGAGACCTGCGCCAGGGTCGGACCTGCGCCAGTGCCGGATTGTCTAACAGCTCATGGCTTATAGCTCATAGCTCACAGCTTCCACCCCCCCTTCCTTTTTGCCAATAAAATAAAAATGCGTTACTTTAAGAAGCAGATGCACATCAACTAAAACTCATAAGATGGAAACGCTGGGCCATATTAGTTTTAAGCAAATTTTTTATTGTAATGTAAGAACAGACAAAGACTGGTTTGAACAGTTACCCAGCGACCACTGGTTCGCTTTTACAATAGCCGATAAAGAGGACGATGCATTGATACCCGCAGTGGCCATAAAGTGTATAGATAAAAATGTTTCCTGTGTTTGTTGTGCCGGGCAACTTGCTTCGGAGGCAAGTGATTACTTTAACATCGAGGTAGTTGACTGGGAAATTAAAAAAGAAGAAGCCAGGGATGTAGATGTGCAGCATGTGAAAACCCCCATGATAACATCTCATAAAAACTTTTCTGAAGGATTTTGGTTTGCAACAAATATTGCAGTTAACAGTATCGAAGATCAATACCTTGATGTTGATAAGGTTGTTTGCATTGACCTGACAACAAAGGGTGTAAAAAAATACCTGAGAAATTTAATTGGGGAATTTAATAGTGGTGAGCTGCCGTCGGATAGTGAGGTGGAGGAACCGGTGTATGATGATGTTGAGTAGGTGCAGGTTGGAGACCGGGGCACAGGTTGGGAGACCTGCGCGAGCGGCCAGGGAACAATATTTCTAAGCAAGTAATCAAAAATGAAAAAAAGCATTTGTGTTTCCCTTTCTATCGTGGCATTCTTATTTTCAATCGCACAGGATCCTGTTGCGTTATATAAACAAGGCAATGAAAAAGCCAACGAAGGAAACTATGAAGAAGCCATTGTTCTTTTTACAAAGACCATTGAAGTACAACCAGAGAATTACTATGCCTGGTACAACCGCGGCATTTCAAAATCAAGAATGAATCAATATGAAGAAGCGTTGATAGATTTCGAACAGGTTGTAAGATTGAATCCTGAATATAAGAAAGGTTATCTCAACCGCGGTATTGCCCGGAAACATTTAACGGACTACGATGCTGCAATGGCTGATTATTCTATGTCCATTGCGCTTGATCCGGAATACAATGAAGCATATTTCAATAAAGGACTTTTATTTGAATTGTTGGGAAATAAAGATTCTGCCTGTATCAACTTTGCAAATGCTAAAGAAAAAGGTTCAAAACTGGTAGAACAAAAAATTGAACGTTGTAATGATACATCGGCAAGATTACCATCTTATTTCGCCATACTTCGCCTCAGCAAAAAAGCTGACAATAACAAGTACGGATACACTCAGGAAGATCCCATCAAAGTTGGTTATGGGCCTAATGGGGGGCCGGCCAATCAACAGGCCTACCTGGAATTGCTGCGGGATGCGCAGGGGAAACCCATCAAATATGAAAGATTGGGAAGTTGCTGCATGTACGATTCCCCCGGTTCTATCCTGGGCAAGGGTATGCTTGATAAATACCAGGTCATTTACAGGAATGAAAAGAATGAAGAAGTAAAGACGGTGCTGTACATTTCATTTGATGATTACGAAGAACTGAAAATCCCTGTGGGTTTTAAAACAGTGGGACAGAAATAAATATTTATGAAAAATGCTCTCCTGGTTGCCTTGTCTTTTTTCAGCTTTGCCACGATTTTTGCACAGGTTACAAGCGAAAGATTAGAAATAAACTGGCCGGTTAAGGAAAGGTGGAAACTCCTTGCGGATAACAAAGATTCAATGAGCCGTATTTTGGAATATGCACCTCAGGAAGCCACATTAACAAAATGGGATACGATCATTTATGTACAAACAATAAAAAATATTGTGGCACCCAGCCTTGACCTGGTTATGTCATCCTATTCCAAAGCAGCGCTGAAAGAATCTTCCAAAGCAATATTTACTGTGATAGATAAAGATGAAAGCACGAAGAATTTTTGGGTGATTTATAAAGTGGAAACTGCTGATTTTCCCAATGATCCCGTACCTGAATCGCAACTGTGGTATATTGTGCAGGGAAATGAAACGTTGTTTGTAAACTTTATTGCGGTGAAAGAAAAAACAATTTCTGATGCTTTCGTTGCATACTGGTCGAATGTTTTTAAATCAAGTAAATTAATACAGGCACCTAAATAAGATATGCAGGGGCCGGAGAAAAATTGAAAACTTATGAAATACATATTGATCATAACCTTCATTTCCATCTTTTTATTTTCGGCTGGTTGCGGTGATGGAGAGACAGAAAAGACTTATCCCGCGGACAGTACTTCAGCTGTAAATCAAAATACAATGGAAGAAACTGCTATGTTGAATGATACAAATGTTGTTAAAGTGTATGTTGACAAGGCCGGAAAAATTACAGCAGGAGGAAATCCAACGGATCTTACATCACTTGATGTTGCATTTAGCGAGCTTAAAAAAAATAAAGGAACAGTGTATTATTCCCGCGACCAGGTACAGGGAGATCCTCCGGCCGAATCTATGAAAGTGATCGAGTTGGTTGCCAAATACAGGCTGCCGGTTAAATTTTTTACTGATAAAACTTTTTCACATGCTGTGGATGGTAAATGATCACTGCAACTTCTAATTCATTCAGATTTTTTCCATCACTCTGAAGTACGGCTTTAAAAGTATAAACCTTTTTCGTGCAGACACAGACCAATATCATCGAATGCTACAACAAGACCGCGAACAATTATGCCGATAAGTTCATTCACGAACTGGAGCATAAGCATCTTGACCGCATCCTGTTGAGATCATTTGCCATGGAGAATATGAGCCGGGGAAAATGCATTGACCTGGGTTGCGGTCCCGGGCAAACAACAAAATATTTATTCAATTGCGGGCTAAGGGAACTTATTGCTGTTGATATTTCACCGGTAATGATAGAGGTTGCAAAACGCTTAAACCCCAGCCTGCATTTTGATACAGCAGATATGTTGGAATTAAAATATGCTGACAATAGTTTTGGTTCTGCTATCGCATTTTATTCCATCGTACATTTTGACGATGATCAATTGAAAAAATCAATTAAAGAAATAAACAGGATATTATCTGTTAAGGGGCAGTTGCTTTTTTCATTTCATGTTGGTAACGGCAAAGTACATCATGATCATTTTCTTGATCATGATGTGGACATTGACTTTTACTTTTTTGAAACCAACAAGATCATTGACCTTTTAAAAGAAACAGGTTTTACTATAGTTGATGTCATCGAAAGAGAGCCGTATGCCGGCATTGAATACCCAAGTAAAAGGGCATATGTTTGGGTTGAAAAAGGTGACGGTTGAAGCATTCACCTTGCCATCATTCGTGGATTAATCCATAAAACCAGGAAGCATATGAAACAAATCTTCGTCTTGGTATTTATGTTAAACGCATATTCTTCTCTTGCGCAGTTTAAATGGGCAAACCCAAATGAAGTTCCCAAACAATGGATATTGCTCAATCGTGATAGCCTGGGTTATTTAATTTACGATCCTTGCGATGGTTCTACCCCATATATAAATATCGACAGCGGTTTTGTGAGCATCTATTCCCAATTGGAAGGGCCAGATAAATTTGCAATTAACCAGTTTACCATTGGCAGTGATAAAAAAAGTTTTTATGTCCACGCCACAAATGAGGGTTCAACATTGGATTTGAATGCAAAGGTTGTTGATAGTAAAAGGAAACTGGTCTTATGGAGTTTTAATTGCGATAAGAAAGGCAATCACTGTGAAAGGTGGGTAACCACTGCAAGTGAATTTTTAAGGGAATTTCGGATCGTTCGTAATCCATGCGACTCAGAAAAAATTGCAGAGAAAGTTTTCCTGCCGGTTGAATTCTAATAAAGAATAGAACCTGGAACTTTTGTCCTGGGAGCTGTCGGAAATACCCCATATTTTGGCGTGTTCATACAGCCTCATTTTTAAATTCAGTGTGTAACTTTATTGAAACGGAAAATAATATGGAAGCAAATGCAAAGAAATTCGTGACCGTGGATGAATATATAGGTGGGTTCCCAACAGCTGTCAAACGCATTTTAAAACAAATAAGAAAAACGATCAAAGAAGCCGCACCTGGGGCAGAAGAATTAATCAGTTATAATATGCCTGCTTTCAAATTTCATGGAGCATTGGTTTATTATGCCGCATACAAGATGCATATTGGATTTTATCCTGCCTCTTCGGCGATAAGGGAATTGAGTAAGGATCTTGGCAACTACCAGGTTTCAAAAGGTACAATCAGGTTTCAGTTAGATGAAGTAATCCCCTATGATCTTATAACTAAGATTGTTAAATTCAGGGTAGCTGAAAACCTGCAGAAAGAAAAAGATAAATTGAAGGCTAAAAAATTGGTTAAAGTAAAATAGTATGGACGTTTCCGTCCCTTACCCGTTCTATCCCACCCATCTCCAAATTTTTATCCGTCGATGTGACCCAAACAGGATGCGGAATAAAAAAGTCACAAAGTTGTGACCAAAACAAAAAAAGGAATAGAAAAGTCACAATGTTGTGACCAAAATAAAAAAAGGAATAAAAAAGTCACAAGCTGTTACAAAAGCAGTACTTGTGAACAAAGGTCGTTGTCGCGGATATGCTGACAGCCTCATATTCGCGTTTCTCCTCGGTTAATAATATATAAAGAACTGCAACCCGCCATCCCACTTTTAACTGAAACCGCCAGGCTTGTACACAAAGAGGGATAATTCTGTGTTGGCATTTATCCCTAATTGCATGCAGACCGTTGTTTGCCCCTATAATTAGAGCAAAAGTACGAAGTATTTAAGAAAAGTCTTAGCTTACAAACAAAGGTTTTTTAATGTTAATGAAAAGTAGATTTATTTTTATCGGCTTAGCTTTTATTGCTTTTACAGGTTTAGCACAAAATAATATGCGGCCGGTGGAAGAATTGATAAATGCACCTGCGCCTGGTTGGGGCTTTGTAAAAAAGTGGATCGATTCAGCAAAAAATAAAGTTGAAGTTTTGCCTGTTGATACAATCAAAGCGAGAGAAGCATTATATAAAACGCAGGTTACAATTCACTCGTCCATGGGTGCAATTATTTTTATGACGGGTGGCATTCTCGTTGATGATGGATGGATACGGATCCTTGGCTCCGGGCATGCAAAACTTGACCGTTCAGTTCCCGGTTGGAACAAAGGAAAAACCTTTAAAGAATTCGGCGAAACCCCGCGTTCTTTATTGATCGCCGATGATGCGGCCGGGGGATTTTTCCTTTTAAATGGAGGAGCTTTAGGAAAAGACCTCGGCAAAATATATTATTTTTCTCCTGATAATTTAACCTACGAAGCACTTAACATCACTTATTCTGAATTCCTCTTGTTTTGTTTTAATAATGACCTCGATAAATTTTACGAAACAGAAAGATGGAAGAACTGGAGAAAAGACGTTTCTAATTTATCGGGCAATAAACTTTTTAATTTTACGCCTCCCCTTTGGACGAAAGAAGCTGAGAACGTAGATAAGGTTTCGAGGAAAGAAATCCCTGTAGAGGAGCAATACCAGTTAAATATTGAATTTAGAAAAAAACTGGGTTTTGATTGAATCATTTAAATAAGTTGCGAAGCTGTTTGAAAAGTTTTTATTTCACGCAAAGAAAAAAAAAGATAAATACAAAAGGCGCAAAAAAGGGTATTTAGTTGGGTTGCTGAAGGGTTGAATTGTTTTGAAAGTTTTTATTTCACGCAAAGAAAAAAAGATAAATACAAAAGGCGCAAAGAAGGGTATTTACTTTGTTTGCTGAAGGGTTGAATTGTTTTGAAAGTTTTTATTTCACGCAAAGAAAAAAAAGATAAATACAAAAGGCGCAAAGAAGGCTTTGAGGAAAAGGAAGCGTTTTAGCATTTGGGGAAAGAAAATACTGATCATACCTTCCCCATGCGAATCATAAAATAATTGCAAGGATGAGAAGGATAATTTCCATATTAATACTATCGTGGTTTTCACTGGGCACTTCTTATGGCCAGAAAGATCCAACCATAAAATTTGACAGTAGTTCAACGACCGTTTCGGGTAGGCATAAACTTCCTCCCCCATCAAATAGAACTGGCTGGACTAATGACTTTGAACATATCCTATTGCCTGCTGAAATTGATACTTTGGATTCTATCATAAAACATTTCGCAGACGAAACAACCATTCAAATAGCTATTGTGAGCCTCGATTCGTCTTATACCAGCAAAGCAGACTTTGACGAATATATTACAGCGCTGGGAAATGCCTGGGGCATTGGACTTAAAAACGGGAATAATGGTATCGTGATCGGGATAAGTGCATCTTTAAGGAAGCTGAGAATAAGTAATGGTTATGGTATTGAAGCGAAACTTTCTGACATTGAAACAAAGGCGATCATTGATGAATTCATGATACCGGAATTTAAGGAAGGGAAGTATTACAATGGATTAAAGAAAGGGCTGGCCGTGATTACGGCAAAGCTAAGATGAAAGATCAACCCATATTCATTTTGCCCATTTTTCATCTTCCTGCATAACATGAACTGAAGTATAAAGTGTAAAGACCAGTATTGCAATAACCAATTGCCGAAGAAAAAAATCAGGTTGTTGTATAAAATGCCGTTTCAGCATTCCGTTTATTTATGGAAAGAGTTTGTAGATATCTTTACGATGAACAAACCGAGCCAGCGAAATTGTATAATTTTCAAATAAGAAACCAAGACGATAATCTCCAATTCGCACTCTGAAAGCAGACTTATGCCCTTTTAATTTTTTAATGTTTGGAATTTGGTCTAGTGAATTTGCAGATTCCATTAACTCAATAGTTTTGGACAAAGAATTTTTAATGGATTTTGAGCTGACAATATCAAGATCTTTTGAAAAAACTTTTAAGAATTCAACTTTCATTAGGAAGCTAACTTTTTAAATATTTCTGACCGACTTACTTTCTTAGATTTATCAACGTTTTTCATAAGCATAGTTAGTCCCACATCTTCCAATTCTTCCTTAGGGAAAATAGATGCACCCACGCCAAGCTTTTTAAGTAAGTCGGAAAGGAACTTAAATTCGTTCTCGGTTTTTGGAGTTATTACAATAGATTTCATATCTCAAAAATAAGAAAAGTACGGCACATGCCATAACAAAGCGTTGTTGTACGTTCGTGCATATTTTGATTATGCTTAGTACTAATCATTTAATCTGACTTCTGATAATAATATCCAACCTTTTGAAGTAATACCTTTAGCATTTTCATATTCAACGTATATAAAATTACCGGACTTTTTTAATATAGAACCAGATTCACCGTGCACTAAATAAGCTTTTCTAATAGAAGATTCAATAGGTTGATTATGAAAGTATGCTTTCTCAGAATCAACAACAAAAAAACTTCGATCACTAATGGAAGAAATCTTTTGAGGGCTGTTAAAGTCTCCAGAAGAACCATCTCTATCTAACTTTTTTACAAAAAATAACCTTTCCGAAACTCCCCTACGATATGAGTAGGACTTGAAACGAATTTTCCTTCCTGGAGTAATTAAACTATTAAAACAACTTTGAAATACATTAGAAATATAGCAAGTATGAAGAGCGTGGAACTGCAAACGATTGCCTGGTTTAATATCCATTGATCCTCGCTTTTCTCCAATCACTTTTGTAAGCTCGATAGTTAATATCAAATTATAATCATATTCAAAATCATTTTCCAGAAACCCATAATATTTAGCTAATTCCTTGTCCAATTTAGCAATGTCGACTATAATACCTTCCATAATTACGTTATCATCGTAAGGTGCGTCATTCTGGCTATTTTCATTAGATAACAACGCACCACCAATTAGGATGTCTGGATCAAATGTCGAACTGCCACAGTTAACATTCCATGAATTATCATCGGTGGGTGTAGGCGGAAGAGCAGATTGATATCTCTGACTATATGCCTTTCTCCAACCTTTCTCAATAGATACCAACCTCTTTGCTTTAGCAGGATGAGTTTTCGTATCCAATTCACTCCCTAGTGTCCTAATAGCTGCAGAAGCTTGGTCAAGTGTCGCACCAAGTTTATAAAGAACAAATCCACTAAATACATCTGCTTCTAATTCATTAGAAAGCTTCGATCCAGAATTTGATATCGTATGCCCAGATAAATGATGCCCTATCTCATGTGCTAAAATTGACATAGACGACCAATAACTTCCAGAAGTCATATCAGTAAATTGTAAAAGCTTCGGATCATATAATATATATCGCTTTCCATCAATAACAGTCGCCATAGCGTTTTGAATTGGTGCGCTAAAAATTTCAAAATTTGTTGAGAGTCCGGAAAAATTTAAGATAGAGTGTATTTGATTGAGTTCTCTACGACCCGGAAGAGAAATGGGAACTGATTCAAATTTTTGTTCTTTGTCGAATCCGCAGCCATAAAAAATTCCATCTATTTTTCCTTGAACTACTTCAGTAGGAGCTGTTATTACAATTGTTCCATGAGCTACTTCTTCACCATTCTTTTCAGATGAATTACAGTTAGATATAGACAATATTATTAAAAGCGCACTTAAATTTAACTTGTTATTCATATCTGATGTCGATCATTATTTAATAAAAGTTATAAAAAGCCGGAGAAATAAAACAAAAACAAAGCAACGATAAAATTGCATCAATACATCGATTCTGGCGTGGAGTTTCAAATATTAATTAAAAAAATAAATAAATTTGATTCGAAACCTATTTGCAATATTATCCAAATACTAAATTAAAAAACTACTTTGCATTTTCAAATTTAATATGTCGTGAATGCATTTTAATGAAGTTTCTAATTTATTCTATATAAAATTGATACTTTTCCAATCATTTTGACTTACCTCTCTTTAGAGTTTGTTATTTAATATCCTGTAGTGACAAGAATATTGAAGTGTTCCATTAGCATGACGTACAACATTGTTGTTACAAATAATTTCGTTTCTTTATAAGCGGACGGCCAGGCAGAAGAAATTCCAATTTCCCCAACTGCCTTGAGCGCCGACGAGATAGCGGCGCACAAGTACCCCAATAATCCAAAAATATTATCTATATTTTGAATAATTATTCGTTTCTTTAAAATCACCATTACCAAAACCGGCAAAAGATCATACAGTCCGCTTGTGTGGTTGCAAACTGCTTATGAGAGTTCAAATCTTTTCATGCATATTTTTATGCCTGTCGGCTTGTGGACATGCGAAAAAAGATTTAGTCAGCAATAAAATAGTTGACAGCGACATCACTATCAATAAGCTCCCCGAAAAAATCCCCAATAAAAAAAAGAAACAAAATATTATAGGGCCCTTGCCTTCTTTTGCAAAAGCAAATCAAACAGCGAAGCGTTTACTTAATGAATCCTTTTATTTTAACGCTGTTGATGAAGCTGCACCTTTCGGTAATCATGATGGCGCAGCGGGGTACCTGGCTTTCAATGATTGGAGGTACACACACAAAGGCATTGATCCAAAAGAGTTTTTACTTGAACAACTTGACGATGTGGGCTACCCGAAGTTTGATATTAATGAAACGCAATTTCTTAAGCTAACGCCTTACCTGCAAGAACATGAATTTGGCAACCGGCTGATGGCTGGCACAGATGCCATTATCGTGGCAATTGCATTTGGCCAGTTATACCTCGAGGGCAGCATTGATAGTAGTTTTAAAGTGATTACAAAAGCTTCCATCAGGCGCCAGTTAATCCCGGAACTTTTAGCAGTTTGGGGCGACCCGTATAAAGTACAAAGGGCTGCAAAGTTGAATAAAATGCTGGCTGTGTTAAATAAATAACATTTTAATTTGCCAAAGGGATTGGAACGCGACATGACGCTCATAATCGCACATCCTTTATTTCTACGATCCAAATTGTTATATTCCTAAAAAGTTGATCTTATACCAAATAGAAATTAAAGCTGCACCACCGAAGAATTGTCAGGCTGAGCTTGTCGAAGCCGGGTTAGTTAGGAAGATCACCTTCGACAAGCTCAGGCTGACAGACAAGTATTAATATCTAATTGGT
>JBDSBG010000230.1:0-8955 GCA_039921685.1 Ferruginibacter sp. | reverse complement strand
AGTTTTGTGGATGCAAGCAACCCAGCTTTTGTTGTTCAGTATCCCAGGGCATACCATCTGATTACGAACGGGCCGTTCAGTGTGGTAGTGGCCCAGACTATAAATGGTACAATCGATCCCGGGATTTTATTTTTTAACGGAACCGGGGGTAGCTTTTATGGCAATTTTGGAATACAGGCAACATTTGATCTGACGACCAACTTGTTTACCGAGTTGCATAATTATTACGGGGATCCTGTGAACCCTCCAACACAAGTAGGTGACCCTGCTTTAGGCTCTGGCGCACCGAATTATATTTCGGGTGGCGTGAGTTTACGTTCTGCTTCATTGGATCCTACCGGATTTAATGATTATGATCCTGCCACAAGAGTGATTCGGATAAAATACCTGATGTACCAGTCTACCTATTCACCGGGCCCACGTTGCACGTTTGATGAAACATGGACATATATTGGCCCCAGGTAAGTTCAATATTCCCGGGTTTATAAGATTTAATGATTTGGATTTACAAAAGGTTATGTCGTATTCGTCGCATAACCTTTTTTGATTATTTTTTCCAAAGCGAACACTTTACCTAAAAGATATGCCCAATATCTGTCAAGTTGTTGCGACAACTGCAATATAACAGTTCCATAAAGCCCAAAATTCTTCAATCCTGTTTATATTTGCAACTTATTTTAAAAAACACTCATGGCCGACCTGTCAAATTTTGACCCCAACTCAGTGGGTAATCCGAATAATAATATTTTTGGCCTCCCGTCAACAGAAGAAGATTCCCGTTTAATTATTTTACCAATTCCCTGGGAGGTAACGGTAAGTTACAATGCAGGCACAGCACGTGCCCCTGATCATATTTGTAAAGCGAGCCTGCAGGTAGATCTTTATGATCCGGAAATAAAAGATGCATGGAAAAAAGGATTTTATATGCGTACGCCAGATAAAAAAATCCTTATGAAAAGTGATTACCTGCGCAAGGAAGCTGAATTGTACATTAATTACATTTCGCAGGAAGAGGTTGTTGAAGAAAATAAATTCATGTGCAAAACACTGAAAGAAATAAACCTGGGAAGCCTTTTTTTAAATGATTGGGTATATGAGCAAACAAAAGAGTTACTAGCTAAGGGTAAATTGGTTGGGTTGCTAGGAGGGGATCACAGCACTCCACTTGGATATTTTAAAGCCATTGCAGATAAGTGCGGCGATTTTGGGATATTACAAATTGATGCTCATTGCGATTTGAGAAAGGCCTATGAAGGATTTAATTATTCGCATGCATCCATCATGTACAATGCGATCGAACAAATTCCACATCTGAAAAAACTGGTCCAGGTTGTATAAGAGATTATCGTGAAGAAGAGATAGATTATAAGAACAGCACGAATGGCCGCATCGAAATTTATTTCGACAGGGACATCAAAGACCGCCAGTACGAAGGAGAAACCTGGAAAACAATTGTTGACGAGATCATTTCCCATTTGCCACAAAATGTTTTTATAAGCTTTGATATTGATGGGCTTGATCCCAAGCTTTGCCCGCACACAGGTACACCCGTACAGGGTGGCTTTGAAACCGGGCAGGTATTTTACTTGTTCAAAAAATTGTTACAAAGCGGACGAAAGATAATTGGTTTTGATTTGAATGAAGTAGGTGTAAGCAATGATGAGTGGGATGAAAATGTTGGGGCAAGGGTTTTGTACAAACTTTGTAATCTGCTTATTGCCAGTAACGATTAGGGGTAGTGGATAAATCTGTGAACAGTATAAATTTAGAATACAGCCTGGTCGCCGCTCACTCGTTCAACCCGATTAATTCTTAAATCAATGAGTCCTGACCGATATAGCATCGTGCTGCCAAACGATAAGGCAAAAACATACGAGTATGTCACGCTTTTTATCTTGCTGATGAATCTCTTTGTATTGGGATTCATCTTTTTTAATTCCCTTGATACTCGCATAAAGAGCCTTAGTCGCTGGGGAATAGTTGTCTGTCTATTGTCTTTCTGCATATTGTTCATTTACCGGTTAACAAAGCAACGTTACCCCTTTCGCATTGAGATTTTCTTTTTTGTTTTAGCAATCCTTTGGTTTTTGGCAGGCTGGTATTTGCTGTCTTTGTGCATTGCCGGTTTTGCAGTTATGGGCAATTATACCCGCAGGAAATTTGAGGTCATCTTTTCGAAAGATGGAATTATTTACCCCTCATTTCCCAAAAAGGTATTTCGGTGGCCGGATGTTTCCAATGTGATATTAAAAGATGGAATGCTTACCATTGATCTGAAAAATAATAAGCTCATCCAAACTGTTATCGACAAAGAAATGGGACTTTCTATCAACGAACGGGAATTCAACCTGTTTTGTAAGCAGCAAATGAATATTGAGTTGATTTGAGTTGGCTTCTTGGCTTTTTAAACCCTGGGTAATGTTTTCCGGTAGAGCTAACGAGGTGGGGTAACGAGATGCCAACTCGGCGAGATGTCAACTGTCCGACATTTCAAACTTGGAGATGTCAACTCGGCGAGAAGCCAACCCTCCGGGATGTCAACTACCCGAGATGTCAACTCTCTGAGATGTCAACTCAGCGAGATGTCAACTCGCCAAGATGTCAACTGTCCGAGATGTCAACTCAGCGAGAAGTCAACTCAGCAAACTAACCGATTCAGGGCATCAAATCCCCAAATCAAATCGTACTTTTGCAAGGTGCAAATACCAACCACTTCCCCATTTTTATTGTATTCCGACGGCAACGGGAATATTTTTGAAGATACCAGTCTTTATGTAACCGGGCGCAGTGGCTGGGACGCATTTCCTATTGATTTAGATGAATGGATATTACTGCCGGAAGGTGGCCAATTGTATGAATTGCCGGGCCGCCGGGGTATCGGCATCGATGTGAGAACGGGGGACATGCGCTTGTGCGAAAAGGGTTGGGCCGTTGCTGCATTCATTCCTCCGGCGCATACTGGTTTGTATATGGCTGCTTATGAAACAATGCCCGATGCACCAACATTGCCGCTGTTTTGTTATACTGCGGCAGGATGGTTGGACGAAAATATTTATGTGCCTGCAGTGCGAATCGAAAAAGACATCCGGCAGGAAGCTGCGGGTTATGATGATGCAAAAATAGAGGAAGGCACAGCGCATTTATTAAAGGCGTATCCCCACAACAGGCTCGTAAAACATTTAATGGAAAATTGTTGCATGACCTATACTTGCCCTGCAGCCAGGAATCTGGCCCTTGGAAGATGGGAATGCCCCATTCCCGTATCACCTGCCTGTAATGCAAATTGTATCGGTTGTATCTCATTCCAGCCAGCAGATGAAACGATTATCAGTACACAAGACCGGCTAACGTTTAAGCCTACAAGCGAAGAAATCGTTGAATTTACAGTGCCCCACCTGGAGACTGCCCCTTATCCGCTGGTAAGTTATGGCCAGGGATGCGAAGGTGAACCATTGCTTATGTGGGAAACGATCCGGGACTCAATCATCCAAATAAGAAAACATACAAAGAAAGGAAGTATCAATATTAATACAAATGGTAGTAAGCCAGATGCTGTAAAAGTTTTATGCGAAGCTGGTTTGAACAGCATGCGTGTAAGTACCAATTCTGCCCGCGAACCTATTTATACTCCATACTACAAACCGAATAATTATGTATTTGCAGATATTGTCGAAAGTTTAAAAATAGCCCGCAGTTACGGTGTTTGGACAAGCATCAACTATTTTGTTTTTCCCGGGATGACAGATAGTATTGAAGAATACGAAGCCTTACGCAAGCTAATACGCGAAACGGGTTTATGCATGATCCAGTGGCGGAATTTTAACATTGATCCCGATTGGTACCTTGAAAAGATTGAGGTTGCAGATACAGGTGATTGCATGGGAGTAAAGCAAATGATGGAACTGATTCGTGAAGAATTTCCCGATCTGAAATTTGGCTATTTCAATCCTTCTATGGAAAGGATAAAGGGAAATTTTGAAGCAGATTATGCTCATTAGAAATAAGGAATAAGGAATGTAAAATAAGGAATAAGAAAGTAGACTTTGTTATGATTTTACTTTCTTATTCCTTATTAATTATTTCTTATTCCTTATTTCTTGCTCCTTATTTCTTGCTCCTTATTTCAAAGTCTCCCCAAGCCACTTATAAAACTCATGCTGCCATACCAAAGCATTTTGTGCATTCAACACCCAATGATTTTCATCAGGCAAATAAACAAGTTTACTTTTAATTCCTTTTAGTTGTGCAGCAGTAAATGCCTGTAAGCCCTGTTCTATCGGAACACGATAATCTTTTCCTCCCTGGTAAATTAGGATGGGTGTGTTCCATTTATCAACAAAATTGACAGGATTGAATTTTATCAATGCATTTTGCACTGCTGCATTGTTTTTATCCCAATAAGGGCCGCCAAAATCCCAATTCACAAACCAAAGTTCTTCTGTCGTGCCATACATGCTTCGAAGATCAAACACACCATCGTGTGCGATAAATGTTTTGAATTTATTATTATGATTTCCTGCGAGATAATAGACAGAATAACCGCCGTAGCTGGCACCGATACAGCCAAGCCTGTTCTTATCAACATAATTTTCTTTGCTTAAATCATCAATGGCACTCATGTAATCTTTCATTACCTGTCCGCCCCAATCCTTGCTGATGTCTTCATTCCATTTTGTGCCATGGCCTGGCATACCCCTACGGTTAGGGGCAACAACGATATAACCGTTTGCAGCCATCAATTGAAAATTCCAGCGGAAGGAATAAAATTGTGTGAGTGGAGACTGGGGCCCTCCCTGGCAATATAATAGAGTGGGGTATTTTTTTGTGGCATCAAAATTTGGAGGATAGATCACCCATACCAACATGTCTTTTCCATCAGTTGTTTTTACCATGCGACGTTCTGTTTTGCTCATTTTTAATGAAGCATAAGTTGCGTCGTTCACATGAGTAAGTTGTTTTACCTGCCCGTTGGAAATATTCACTGTATAGATCTCAGCAGCATGGTTCATATCGGTACGTGTTACAGCCAGAACATTACCTGATTGGCCAATAATACCAGTGATGTCAAAATCGCCTTTAGTGATTTGTTTGATTGTGGGAGATGCATTCAGGTCATTTGTAAAACTAACTGTAAACAACTGAAGTGTTCCATCAAGCGGAGCCGTGAAATAAATTGTATTTTCTTCATTGCCCCAGGCAAATGATTCTACATGAATATCATCACGGCTTTCAGTAAGGTTGACTTTTACCAAACTGCCTTTATTGATATTACCAATGCCAACAATGATGTCCTGTTTATCGGCCTCATAACCATCTCTCTTCATGCTTAGCCATGCAAGTTGATTGTGTTTACTGAATGCCGGATTAAGATCGTATCCAGGCATGTCTTCGGTGATATCAGTTGTTTTGCCTGTTGCAACATCATATGCATAAAGATCAGTGTTGGTACTTGTGGCATATTCTTTCCCAACTTTCTTCTTGGTAACATACACAACTACTTTTCCATCATTGCTCCACACGTAATCTTCATCCCCACCAAAAGGTTTTGTCGGGCAATCAAAAGGCATTCCCTCCATCAAATCTTTTTTTGTTGATAGATTACCAACTTCAGTTAAAAATACATGACTAAACTTTCCATCTTCCCATGTATCCCAATGCCTGTAAGCAAGATCATCATAAACCTGTACATTCGATCTGCTTAATTCTGGATAAAGATCACTGCCAAAAACTTTATTCACTTTAACTTCTTCATCGCTGATCAAATATTTTCCATCAGCAGAGATCTTTGTTTTTTTTAACAGGCTATCTGCATTGCCGATTTCTGTTGTAGTACCATCCTGCAGCGAAACCATGTATTTTTTTGAAGAACTTTTATTTCCTTCCGCATTAGGCGTACTAACATTGTACAGCACAAATTTTCCATCTTTAGAAATCCCAAGCCCAGATAGCCTGCCGAGTTTCCATAGCAGTTCGGGAGTCATTAGATTTTGTGAGTAGGCAAGTGTAGCTGTTAATAAAAATAACGCTGTAATTGTGACAATCTTTTTCATATTTCATATTTTAAAAAGCTGCATGCCATGACCTTAAAGCTTGTGGCTCATAGCTTGTAGCTCGTAGCTCATAGCTCATAGCTTGTTGCTCTATTTATATTCACCGAAGACCAAACGTAATGTATCTGCTATTTCGCCCAGCGTGCAATATTGCTCCACTGCATCTAATACAAATGGCATCAGGTTCTCACCGGTTTTTGCGGCGGATGATATTTTATTTAAACATTCTGTCGCTGCAATATTATCTCTCTTCGCTCTCAATGCTGTTAATTTATCGGACTGCATCAGCCGGATACTGTCGTCAATTTTAAAACCAGGGATCTTATTGGAATCTTCCGATAAAAACTTGTTTACACCAACGATCACCTTTGATTCGTTCTCGATATTTTGCTGGTATTGATAAGCGCTTTTCGCGATTTCATTTTGTATAAATCCTTCCTCAATTGCAGCAACACTTCCGCCCATTGCGTCAATGGTTTCAATTAATGTCCAGGCAGCGTTTTCAACTTCCGTGGTGAGGTATTCTACGTAGTAACTTCCTGCAAGTGGATCAGCAGTGTCTGCAGCGCCGCTTTCAAACGCAACAACCTGTTGTGTACGCAGGGCGATCTTGGCAGCTTCTTCGGTAGGCAAGCTAAGCGCTTCGTCATAGCCGTTAGTGTGCAGTGATTGTGTGCCGCCAAGAACAGCGGATAAGGTTTGTATCGTAACCCGGCTGATATTGTTTAGGGGTTGCTGTGCTGTGAGTGTGCTGCCGCCCGTCTGCGTATGAAACCTTAGCATCATTGCTTTTTCATCGGTGGCACCAAGCTCCTTCATGATCTTCGCCCACATTCTTCTTGCCGCACGAAACTTTGCCACTTCCTCAAATAAATTATTATGTGCGTTAAAGAAGAAGGAGAGGCGTTTGCCAAATACATTGATATCGAGCCCTTTTTCCAACGCTGCTTTTACATACGCTTTTCCATTGCTCAGCGTGAATGCGATTTCTTGTACGGCTGTGCTACCAGCCTCACGGATATGGTAACCCGAAATAGATATGGTGTTCCACCTGGGCACTTCTTTGCTGCACCATTCAAATATATCTGTGATGATGCGCATTGAAGGTTTGGGAGGATAAATATAGGTTCCTCTTGCTGCGTATTCCTTTAAAATATCGTTTTGTATGGTGCCCGTAATTTTTGACAGTTCAGCTCCTTGTTTTTTTGCAAGCGCTACATAGAAGGCCAACAAAATAAAACCAGTTGCATTGATTGTCATCGAGGTGGATACAGTTTCCAGGTTTATTCCTTCGAATAATTTTTCCATGTCTTCCAGGCTATCGATAGCAACGCCGACCTTTCCAACCTCGCCCTCAGCTAATGCATGGTCGCTGTCATACCCAATTTGGGTGGGAAGATCAAAAGCAACGCTAAGGCCATTCACGCCCTGCTTCAATAAATAATGATAACGTTTGTTACTTTCTTCTGCGGTTGAGAAACCAGCATATTGCCTCATTGTCCAGAGTTTGCCGCGGTACATAGAAGCCTGTACACCCCTGGTAAATGGAAATTCACCGGGTAAACTATTATCGGCATTCCTGATATCGGCGCTGGTATAAATTTCCTTAACAGGAATATCGGAATCAGTAGTTAGTTTTTTAGTAGACATAATAGCTGGTAAATGTAAAATAATTTTTAGAAGCTCTTTCTTCAAGCCAATATTCTCTTCGCTTCATACTGAAGCGCATCCAGTACAATTAAGTTTAGTTCTGCATTGTTTTGCATACTGTACTCAAGAATGCGTTTACTCAGATCCATTGCAATGGCCTCATGTGGCAGCGTAGCGGCAAGTTGGTTAATGATATATATGTTTTGGTCCTTTAATCTTGTTATTGCATTCCAAACTTCCGGGCTAACATAGATCTGTTGGCTCACATTGTACTCGTATTCAGCTTTAAGCATATCAACGAGCGTTCCATGTAACCTTGAAGCACTCATTTGCATAGATTCAATGCGGCCGATCATATTTTTAAGCCCCGCTCTCTCGGCGAACAAGGTTAGCCGTTCCAACGCCTGCATTTTTAATCTTATCCCTTCATTATTAACATCTGCCCTTTCCCTGATCAGTTCTTTCATCGCCCTAAATTCGACAAGGACAAAACCCATAATGGCAAAGTAAATAACCATGACGGCGATCTCTATATATTGAAAATTCACATCCAATAAAGTCATCTTCCTGATTTTAGTTGCAAAAATAAACAAGAAGCAGTAACAAATTCCCCCTTTCGCAAATAGTGAGCAAATAAGGATCTGAATTTCACGTTAAATTTGCAACAGCGTTGAGATCGCGGTGGTTGAATTTTGTTGGAGATGTCAACTCGCCGAGATGTCAACTCATTATCATACAATCTTTAATTATGGAAACAACATTAAAATCGCCCATCCATTTTACGGATAGTGCTGTATCGGAGATCAAAAGGCTTATGGGCCAGGAAAGTTTTGATAAAGCCAAACTATTAAGGGTGGGCGTGAAGGGTGGGGGTTGCAGTGGGATGACATATATCCTTGATTTTGATACTCAAAAAGAAAATGACGAAATATTTGAATCTGATGGTGTTTCATTCCTGATAGATAAATCACATGGTATATACCTCGTGGGCATGGAAGTGAACTGGGAAGGGGGATTGAATTCAAGAGGGTTTACTTTTAAGAATCCCAATGCAAGTTCTACCTGCGGATGCGGCACCAGCTTCGCAGTTTAATGTTGGCTTTTATTAATTTATGCTTTTTCATTCTTAAGATATGGGTAATTGGCGGTTGCTTTTTAATAAATGTTCGATATTCCAACGCACAATATTCAATACTCATCGGTGAAAACAGTCGATTGTATTTCATTGAATATAGGATTAGGTAGAATAAGCGCA
>JBDSBG010000229.1:0-29181 GCA_039921685.1 Ferruginibacter sp. | reverse complement strand
AGAATTATGAAAAAAGTATTGTTGGTTTTATCGATCATGACTTATTGTTTGAGTGGTAGTGCACAAAAGATAACAAAGGAACAGGCGCAATCCATTTGTGCCCAACAAATGGCGGCTTTTACCAAAGCTGTTTCACCTGCGTATAAAAAAGGTATTTCCAATGAGCAGTTTCAAACTGTGCTATGCGGGAAATCCGTGCCCACCAAAGAAGGAAGTAATCAACTAAAGGTTGCTTATAATTTCCTTACCCAGGGCGTAACGAATGATTTCATAATAAAGAATTATACCGGGGCGGAGGTTGCAGCATGTATGAAAGTATTAATGAACCTTCACGAAAAAGGCATTGAGTCCGATGGTTCCGAACTGTTTGGTGGAATAACAGGGACAGATAATAATGGCTTGGCCAAGCTGGACGGGGGTTGTCATTGGTACCAATTCTGGTGCCATGTACAAACCTTTGCAAATTGGGTTGTCGCAAACTGGCCAATCATCGCCCAAATATTGATCTTTTTTGGATTTGGTGGATTATAAACAAAGTGAATCGCCATACCTGGAATAGATTGTCCATTTATTAAATCAGGAGAGGTTATCCGACCTCAGGATAGCCTCTCCTTTAAAAAATTATGCTATGAAGCAAATAAAATTATTAGGCACACTGTTTTTAACCTTTTTGTTTTTTTCATCCTGCTATAGGATAATTTTAGGATCGGTGGGTGTTTTGGATTCTTCAGCTTCATTTAAAAAGGCAAGCAGTGCCAATAAGGAAATTGTGTTTATTCCCATGCACCATGTAGGTAAACAAAGTTTCTATGAAGATGTAAAAAACAGTATTGATTCTTTGAGGAAAGAAGGGTTTGTTTTTTATTATGAAGGCGTCAAATATTCCAAGATCAGAGATTCATTGCGAAATGATACACTTGCCATGAAACTCCGCCATGTAATTGGGCTTGATATGCGTACGTTGTCCTTGCAGGGTGGATATATTGATACTTTGGATGGTACAATCGCAGGATTAAAAAAAGGGATAGCAGAGAGGTACAAACTTGTAAATCAGCCAAAGTATAGTCTTTACGACACAACTGTTGACCGGCGGGTAGATGCTTATCTGTCGGATTTAATGGCAACTTTTGAAGAAAAGTATGGCAAGCTGTTGTTAACAGCATGTGACTTCAACACAAAACCTACTGACAAATATAAATGTAAAAAAACCAGTAGTAAGGAAGAAAAAATGTTCCTGATGCTATTGTACAGAAACGATCTTATAACAAAAGAAATTTTAAAAGACAGCCATTCAAAAATTGTACTTGTGTATGGCGCAAAACATTTCGACGGTATTTTGAAAAATCTTCAACAGCATGACTCTACATGGAAACGCAATTAAGTCACAAGCCACGTTCACAATTTAGATGACGGTTAATTTACAGCATTCACATTCGCTGTTTTCTCAATCTTTTGAACCAAACCCTGTAAAACTTTACCCGGCCCACATTCAGTAAATTGGGTTGCACCGTCAGCGACCATTGCCTGCACACATTGTGTCCATCTAACGGGTCCGGTTAGTTGTGCAACCAGGTTTTGTTTTATTTCAGCCGGGTTGGTAACTGCGCTGGCTACCACATTTTGATATACCGGGCAAACCGGGTTGCTGAATACCGCTTTATCAATAGCTGTAGCTAGTTCTTCTTCGGCAGGTAACATCAATGGAGAATGAAAAGCACCTCCAACTGGCAGCACCAAAGCCCGCTTTGCACCCGCAGCTTTCATTCTTTCACAAGCGAGTTCGATTCCTTTCATCGATCCGCTTATTACCAGTTGCCCCGGGCAATTATAATTTGCAGGAACTACCACCTCACCGGTTTCGGCAGCAACAGCCCTGCAGATCTCTTCTACTTTAGCATCATCAAGCCCCAGCACTGCTGCCATCGTGGACGGATTTAATTCACATGCCCGCTGCATGGCTTGAGCTCTTATAGAAACAAGCTCCAATGCATCCGCAAAACTCAATGTATTATTGGCAACAAGTGCAGAAAATTCACCCAATGAATGTCCTGCTACCATTGCGGGTGCTGCACCTTCAATTGTTTTGAAAGCAGCCACAGCATGGATGAAAATAGCAGGCTGTGTGATCTTTGTTTGCTTTAATTCTTCATCTGTTCCGGTAAACATTACATCAGAGATCCTGAAGCCCAGTATATCATTTGCTTGTTCAAACAATGCCTGTGCCGATATGTTGCTATCATAAAGTGATTTACCCATACCACTAAATTGTGCGCCCTGCCCTGGGAAGATAAATGCATGTTTCATAACAGAAGCTTTAAAATATAGTGGCAAAGAAAATGAAAAACAATTAGAAAGAAGATTGAATTTTTTTATTTGAAGAAAGCCTGGTCCCTCTGAACCGAAGTTTATCATATTCCAAACTTAGAATTTCTTTTCCTGCACATGAAAACTCATTGAAATGAAGTGAAGCTTGGTTGATGTTCATGCTGATTGCACAAGGCGGCATAAACCAGTAAGATTTCAGCTCTGATAACTCATTCATCAATGCAGGCGGGAACTTATGAGCTTCATAAACTCACTCCTGGTTTCATTTTTTTCGAATTCACCATAAAATGCAGAAGTGGTTGTTACAGAATTTTGTTTTGAAACACCACGCATCATCATGCATAAATGCGATGCTTCAATAACAACTGCAACGCCGTAGGGATTCAATGTTTCTTTTATAGCTGACAAGATCTGTTGTGTCAACCTTTCCTGCACCTGTAACCGACGGCTGTACACATCAACCACACGTGCGATTTTACTTAACCCTGTAATAAATCCATTAGGAATATATGCAACGTGCGCTTTGCCAAAAAAGGGAAGCATATGGTGTTCGCACATACTGTATAATTCAATATCTTTCACAATCACCATTTCACTCACTTCTTCATGAAATTTTGCTGATTCAAGAATCTGTTTTGCGTCCTGCGAATACCCTTGAGTGAGGTATTGCATTGCTTTTGCTATTCTCTCAGGTGTTTTTAAAAGTCCTTCGCGTTCAGGATCTTCACCAAGCAAATGAATACTGTCCCTGTAATTTTTTGCAAGCGATGATGTTACAATATCATCATACTCTTCAGTTTTCTTATAAGCCATTTTTTTGTTCTTTAATTTTAGAATGACAGCGATTAGCCATTAACTATAAGTCATAAATGCTGACCAATGTTATTGCGTTTTTTTATACCTGAAAGCTGCGTATTTTGATGCCCATGCACTTGTTCAATCGTCACTTACTCAGCTGGGTACTCCACAAAATTCCGTTCTGTTTCATATAGTCTTACCTGCAACGTTAGGTTATTATCTAGTTTTTCTCTAAGGATGTTGTAGATGACAACTGCAATATTTTCCGCTGTAGGGTTTAATGATTTGAATTCAATACAATCCTCATTCAAATTCCGGTGGTCAAATTTTTCTATTACATTTGACTGAATAATATCGCTCAATAGTTTTAAATCAATTACGTAACCGGTTTCGGGATCAGGCTCGCCGATTAGTTTTACAATGAGTTCATAATTATGGCCATGATAATGGGGGTTGTTACATTTACCAAATACAGCGTTGTTCTTTTTTTCATCCCAGGAAGGATTTGTGAGGCGATGCGCCGCGTTGAAATGTTCTTTACGGTAAACGGCTACTTTCATTAATTAGATAATTTAATATTTGCTGATTTGAAATGAAAAGCGGTTTAACTTAAATATCAATCATCAAATCATAATACAAGTAAATGTACAAATTGTTCAGTCTATATAAATTGTGGGGATTGAAATTTACGCTTTGACAGTAACATTCCTGGCACTAAAAAGGCCTTCGCTGTCAAATAAACAGTCTACAAACCCGCCCGTCGTCAGGAGCTCGCTCAATTGTCTAGTTTCCGTAGTACTCCACGTAAATCCTTGGGGTTTCATACAATTTCAGGCAATGAAGTTGAACAGTAGCTGGAAGATTTGGCGCAAGCTGGTTCCAGATTCCCACCACCAGGTTTTCGATCGAGCAAAGCTTATCTTTCATAAAATCAACGTCAACATTCAGGTTTTTATGGTCCAGCTTTTCTATTACGCAGTCTTTAACAATACCGCTTAACTTTTTAACATCGAACACAAATCCTGTGTCTGGATCAGCATTTCCTTTCAGCGTCACATGAAGCTCAAAGTTGTGCCCATGCCAATTTTCATTGGCGCATTTACCAAATACGTCCTCATTTTTCTCCCTGCTCCATAATGGATTGTAAAGTTTATGAGCAGCGTTGAAATGTTCTATCCTGGTGACGTACAACATGAATGGGCCAAAATTTTCGCAAAGGTAGCCAGTATTGAGTAAAATCCAGAGCATTATCACGAAATTTGTATCTATGAATATTTTATGTGTTGCAGCAACGGAATCTGAAATCGCTCCTTTTTTAAAGCAAAGGCCCGCTGCAAATTTTTTGGTTACCGGCGTGGGTGCACCGATGGCTGTTTATCATATTACAAAAAGATTGCAGCAAATAGATTATGACCTGGTAATACAGGCCGGGATCGCAGGCAGTTTTATAGATTCATTGCCATTAGGTAAAGTTGTTTTTATAAGCAAGGACAATTTCGCAGACATTGGCATTTCTGAACATAATATTTTTTCCAGTGTTTTTGAAAAAGGATTTATTGATGAAAATGAATTTCCATTTGCAAAAGGCTGGCTGGAAAACAGGGAAAGTATGATGGACTTATTTCCAATTGAAAAAATGAGGGCCATTACAGTAAATATGGTAACGGATAATGAGGATCAAATCAAAAGACTTAAATTAAAATTTAATGCACAATTAGAAACAATGGAAGGAGCTGCATTGCATTATACATGCCTGATAGAAAAAATTCCTTTTATGCAACTAAGAAGTATCAGCAATTATGTTGGTGAAAGGGATAAAACAAAATGGAAAATGAAGGAAGCCATTGAAAACCTGAATGACAGCTTACTTTCTATAACCGATCACCTGTCAACGCAACATTCAACATCAACCTACAGATTTTAATCTGCAAAATCAAATTATGAACCTGACTTTAGGATTTTCACCATGTCCCAACGATACTTTTATCTTCGACGCATTGGTAAATGATAAGATCGACACCGAAGGAATTAAGTTTGAAACATTTCTGGAAGATGTTCAAACGCTCAACCAATGGGCTTTGGAAGAAAAACTTGACATAACAAAACTTAGTTATGCTGTATTGCCACTTGTAGTGCAGCATTACAATTTATTAAACAGCGGAAGTGCACTTGGAACGGGCGTGGGTCCTTTATTGATTGGCAATAAAACAAATCTGATGTCAGGAGTGGAAGAGAGCCTCGTTGCAATACCTGGCAAAAATACAACGGCGAACTTATTGTTTTCATTAGCTTACCCTGCTGCAAAAAATAAAATTTTCCTGCGTTATGATGAAATAGAAAATTTTGTTCTTGGCAATAAAGGGCTTGGTGTAATCATTCATGAGAACAGGTTCACCTACCAGCAAAAAGGATTAATGAAGATCAAAGACCTGGGCGATTATTGGGAACAACAAACGGGAAATCCAATACCACTTGGCGGGATCGTTATTAAGAAAAGTTTACCCACTGGCTTGCAATCCAAAATTGACATGCTAATTAAAAAGAGCATTGAATATGCATTTTCAAATTACCCTGTTTTAAATGATTATATAAGGAGTCATGCACTTGAAATGAGCGAAGATGTGATGAGAAAGCATATCGACCTGTATGTAAACGATTATTCGTTGGACCTGGGCGAAAAGGGAAGAGGTGCTGTTAGTAAATTGATGGAGGTTTATAATAAATTGACAATAGACAATTAACAATTTTTCAATGAACAGTTCTCAAGTAAAGCCTCTTACTCATTGTCCATTTTCAATTGTCTATTTTCTTCAACGCCCTGGAATAAACTTCCAAACATCTTTTTCTTGCAAATTCATGATCTACTATCGGTCTCGGATAACTGAATTCCTGGAACTCAGGCACCCATTTTTTTATATAGATAAGTTCAGGATCAAATTTTTTTGTTTGAAGGTATGGGTTGAATATCCTGAAATAGGGTGCGGCGTCACAGCCACTTCCGGATGCCCATTGCCAGCCACCATTATTTGCGGCAAAATCAAAGTCCAGCAACTTTTCAGCAAAGTAAGCTTCGCCAAGCCGCCAGTCGAGCAATAAATGTTTACAAAGGAAGGATGCGACGATCATCCTTACCCGGTTGTGCATGAAACCGGTTTCATTTAATTCACGCATCCCGGCATCAACTATTGGATATCCTGTTTTGCCCTGGCACCATTTTTCAAATTCGCCCGCATCCCGCCGCCATTCGATATTGTCATAAGCAGGCTTGAATGATTTTCCTTTTCCAACATATTGAAAATGCCATAGAATCATATGGTAAAAATCCCGCCATATTAATTCATTCAGGTAAGTTTCCGAGAGCATTTGCGCTTTGGCTGCAAGTTGCCTGATGCTGATGGTTCCAAATCGAAGATGAAGACCAAGCCTTGAAGTACCATTCATGCCGGGGAAATTTCTTTGTTGCCCGTAATGTATTATTACATCGCTATCGGGCTTTGGGGAAGGGAATGCCTTCCCTGTTGCTTTAAAGCCAATTTCCTTCAGAGTAGGAATATTCCCCGGGGTTTGCTGATAGAAAGATTTAAAGTATTTTTTTGTTGGATATGGTTTAAAATGAAAAGGCTTAAGTGCTGCTTTCCATTTCCGGCTATATGCTGTAAATACCGTGTATGGCTCGCCGTTATCTTTTGTCACATCATCTTGATCAAATATTACCTGGTCCTTAAAAGTCTGGAAGGTAATATTCTTTTCTTTTAATATCGCTTTAACAATTGCATCTCTTTCAATTGCGTACGGCTCATAATCCTGGTTTGTAAACACAGTGGTAATGCTATACCTTGATATCAGTTGTGTAAAAACTTCGGTTGCTGAACCATAAAATACTTCGATGCATGACCCCAGTTTTTCGAGTTGCTGTTGCAGGCTTAAAATCGCAAGGTGAATAAACTCAACACGGCGATCTGCTTTATTTTCAAGTTTGTTGAGTATGAATTCATCAAATATAAAAATGGGAATTACAGGCTTTCCGTGTTTTAAGGCATGATACAGGCCCGCATTGTCATCCAGCCTGAGGTCTCTTCTAAACCAGAAAATATTTACGGTTGTTTCCATGGAGAATACGATGATATACAACTAACAAAAAATGGCAGGATTTGTTTGACAGAGATTTTTAAATATTTTCCTGGTAAAAGGATTGGAGTATTTTTTCCCGTCCAAACCAGCAACCCACCGGAAATTATAGATGGAGTTGGTTAGGAACAGTTCGTCCGCATCTTTTAAATCCAGGATCGTTATTTCTGTTTCTTTAACCTCGTACCCGCCGATGAGCAGTTGTTGGATGATGAATTTCCGCATTACACCTGCTACGCAGCCTTCCTTAAGTGAAGGCGTGTAAACAACTCCTTTGTTGATCAAAAATATATTTGCAATACTGGTATCAGCAATGCGTCCAAAAGTATTTAATATCACAGCATCATTACATTGCTCTCTTTTTGCATACAATGCGCCCATGAGGTAGGGAAGGAAATTGTTGTGTTTTAAATTGCTGAAGCTATCAATACTTTTTTTTGCCCCCGTGTAAATGCATAGTTGTAACCCATTTTCATTTAAAGAGGCATTGGTTTCTGCCAGGGGCCAGGATTGAATAATATAATTTGGAGCAAGGTTTTCCGCATCGTGTAATCCCCCGTTTCCACGAATAACGGAGATCCTTACCCGAGCAGACGGGTGATTGTTCTTTTTTAATAACTGCAACGTCTCCGCCTGCAGCATTTCTGCTGTGAAAATCTTTGATGGTTCGAACTGCAGTAATTGCATTCCTTTCCATAGGCGGGAGAAGTGCTCATCGGGGAGGATGAAACTGCCGTTTTTGTATTTAATTGTTTCAAACAATCCATCGCCATATCTTAGGCCACGATTATCCGGCCCTGTTATCGGCGTACCTTCCTGGAGCGTTTTCCCGTTAAAATTAAAATATATCATGGGGTGAAAATAAAAAATCTCCGGCTTGCGGAGATTTTAATTAAGAAAAATGCGGGGATTACATTTCTTCTATAATTTTATGTTTTACGGCATACATGATCAGTCCTGCCGTGCTTTTTGAACCAGTTTTTACTTTTAGTTTATCGCGGATAGCCTCAACGGTACGTGGGCTGAGATCCACCATGTCTGCGATTTCCTTGGTGCTTTTTTCTTCGCACATCAGCCTTAAGATAGTTGTTTCTTTTTCGCTGAGGTGAACATCCTGGGATACCATATGTTGTGGCGGCCCAACATTGCGTTGTTTTAAATTAACCAGCAAGGCCTTATTGGTAAGAGAATTGAAATAATATTCCTGTTCATAACAGGTCTTGATGGCTTCATAAATGATCTCGCTGTCGCTGGTCTTGGTAAGATAGCTATTGGCGCCCAGTTCCATGAGTTTAGTGATCATGCTTTGATCATCTACCATGGTAAGCATGATAACTTTTGTGTGTGGGCTGATTTTTTTAATTTCAGGCAGGGTAGCGATACCGTCCATGATCGGCATCTGGATGTCTAATAATATCACGTCAACCGGAATATTCTTTATAAGGTTGAGTAAATGCATTCCATTATCTGCTTCAGCGATAACTTTGATGTCTTTTTTAGTGCTCAATGCGGTTTTTACGCCGGCACGGTATAAAACATGATCATCTGCAATGATTACTTTGATGGGTTCTGAGAGCTCTTCTTTCATAATGCTGGTATCTCGTGTGAAATTAACGGTTTTTTTTGTAATAGTAAGTTTACGATGCTATAACGTTCAGACGCAAGGTCAGATTATAAATCAAGGAAAGAAAGGGGGTATTTACCCTTTCATTACCATAGGAATTTTACGCAACTTTCTCGGCTATCTACACATAAACTGGTTTCAATTAGCCTGGCAATATTAACGTATTCCCTAATACGTACAAAAAGAATGATTAGCTGCTGCCAAGAGGGGGTTGGATAAAAGGTAAGGCAGTTTTAATGCCTTACCTGGTAGTGATAGTGTACAGATTATACCTTGAAAACCCAAAGATGGGAAGATGGGCAATAAAAAGGTTGAGGAAAACAACAGAATTTTGTGGTGTTTTTCTCAATGTTTTTTTGGAATAATGGTTTACTCTTGTGAAAGATATTTTTATGAGTCAGATTAAAAATTATATTTTATATTTTCAAGGCATAGTTGTGTTTATTTCTTTCGTTTTTTCGTTATTATTAATTAATAATAAGAAAATTCCGAAGTATATGCGAGGTTTTTATTGGTATTGTGCGGCTGGAATTCTTGTCGGGATACCTTTTTTTTTGCCCTTCGACTTTTATATTAATCCCATTTTCCTAAATAATATTTCCTTGATTTTTCATTTTTCATTCTTAAGTCTCTTTATGATTCGAGTAACTCCTAAAAAAAAGTATTTGAATATCATTTTTATATTTTTCCTCTCTTTAATAGTTTTCTTTCTGTCGATGGGAGATCTTACCCAACATTTAACTTATATTTTTTCCATTTCTGGACTGGGATTGACATTTTTTTGCGTTGTATATTATCTTCAATTGTTCAATACATTGCCGATTTTAAATTTATTTCGCGAACCATCTTTTTGGATTGTAAACGGAGTTTTTTTTGGAATGAGTTTGATTGTTCCGCTCGGGGCATCACTAGAGTACTTTTACATAAAATTAAATTATTCTTTTTATTTGTCTTTTGCAAGTGTTTATGCATTTTGTACTGTTATAATGCATATATTTTTTATCAAAGCTTTTATGTGCTGTAATATGAATAAAAAAGTTTCTGAAGGTTTAAAAAATGACTAAAATACTTGCATATCCATTATATAATCAAGAAGTGTTTGCAACATTTCTGTCCTTTATTTTTTCTTTGAGATTGATACGAAATAGACAAATCTCGTCATGTAAACGCCATTATGCATTTATTTTTTATTAAAGCTTTTTTATGTTCAATACAGATACTCAAAGCGTAGTGATTTTTATAGTAGCGTGTACGCTTCTGATTCTTTTATTGACGAGTTTTATAACTTTCATTATTTACAAATATCAACAAAAACAAAACAGTTATTTTCAGAGTTTAGAAGAAATGAAGGCAATACATGAGAATGACATGTTAAAGTCGAAACTGGAAATACAAGAGCAAACTTTTGCAAATATCTCCAGAGAAATACATGATAACATAGGTCAAAAACTGACACTCGCTAAACTTCATTTGAATACATTAAACTTTAGACAAACAAAGGATATAGACAAAAGGATAAATGAATCTGTCAATATTATTGGAGAAGCAATTAACGACCTTAGTGATATCAGTCGAAGCATGAGTTCTGAAATAATTCTTAATAATGGGTTTATTAAAGCACTTGAATTTGAAGTTAATCAATTAAATAAACCTGGTTTGTATAGGATTAAACTCATTGTTACCGGGGAGTCCGTATTTCTTGAGGCTAATAAAGAACTGATATTATTCAGGATTACTCAGGAAGCACTCAATAATATTGTAAAACATGCTGAGGCTACTGAGATATGTATTAGACTTCACTACCAAACGAAAATTTTAAAATTAGAGATTACTGATAATGGGAAAGGATTCACTAATAAGAATAAGGATAGCAATGGATTGATCAATATGGATAAAAGAGCCAAGATGGTTGGGGGAAGGTGTGATATAGCATCAGTTATTGGAAATGGCACTACAATTAAAATAGAAATTCCACTTTATGAAAACGACAAAGTTATATAAGGTCATGCTGGCTGATGATCATGTTTTGCTAAGAGAAGCACTTGCAACACTCATTAATTCATTTGATGAATTAGAAGTTGTTTCTGTAGCGGGAGATGGGAACGACTTAATAAGTACTTTTAAAAGTGGCAATATACCAGATGTAGTTTTACTTGATTTGAATATGCCGAAAATGGATGGCTTTGAAACGGCTGCATGGCTTCAAAAAAATCATCCAATAGTAAAAGTGCTTATTCTTACCATGTACGATTCTGAGATTGCATTGATACGGCTTTTGCAGGCGGGTGTAAAAGGATTTTTAAAAAAAGACATTCATCCTACGGAATTAAAAAATGCATTGCTATCAGTAGCGGAAAATGGTTATTATTATTCTCATAACACGACAGGTAAACTTGCTTCATTATTCCAGCGAAATTATAATAACCAATCATCCATAGAAAAAGCCATGCTGACTGACCTGGAGATTGATTTCTTAAAATTGGTAAGTACCGAATTAACCTATAAGGAGATTGCCGATAAAATGAAGATCACACCAAGAGTGATTGACAGTTACCGCGATTCACTTTTTGAAAAACTGGATGTGAAAAGCAGGGTGGGGTTAGCCATCTACGCAGTAAAAAGTGGTATAGTCAACTTTTGAAAATGTTATTCAATTAATTTATTGCGCATTCCATACATGATTAGCCCGCCAATGGTTTTTGCGTTTACCTTGGTTTTCATGTTTTGGCGAATCGTTTCAATCGTACGAGGACTTAAAAAAATGATCTTCGATATCTCTTCGGTGGTTTTGTCTTCTGAAAGTAACTGCAATATCTTGATTTCTTTCTCATTGAAATTTACCGGGGTATTCGTTCCGTAATGTTGGCGAACATTTTTCTTCTGCATCAACTTCCCCATCACCGCTTTATTTACCAATTCATTAAAATAAAAGTCATCGTTCATGCAGGTAAGGATGGCTTCGTAAATTTCTTCAGGATCTGTAGTCTTTGTCAGGTAGGCGTTGGCGCCCATTTCCATCATCTTGCTGATCATCTGCTGGTCATCATACATCGTAAGTACGATGATCTTGATATCTTCAAATTCCTTCCTGATAAGCTGAATGGCATTAATGCCATCTATTTCAGGCATACGAATATCCATCAATAAAACTTCCGGCTTTTTAATGGCAATTTTATGCATCATATCCTTTCCATCTTCTGCCTCCCAAAGCATTTTCAGGTTTGTTTTACCCGCCAGGGCCATTTTAATACCATCCCGGAAGATCTTGTGATCATCGGCAATGGCGATCTTGATCAGGTTTTCAGTAGACATTATTTTGGTAAGTTGAAGTGAGTGTTCTGGTCAGTTATTGGTTTTGGTTGTAAATTAAGAAATTAATGTGTATAAGGGAAAATTAATACCAGATTGATGATCAACAATTTATCTCGGAATATACTTAGTAAAAATACCTGTCTTAGTCACGTAGTTTCCCTGGATTCAGTGTCTGCTAGGAATAAAAGTAGTAATTTTCAACTCAGTTTAAGTGTTTTGCTTTCCTCAATCACACACTTTAAGTCATTAATTATCCACTTATTAACAATACTTTCATTAAAATTTGTAATAGTACGAAGTAAAGTTACAAAAAATTAATAGTAAATTTACTATTTGGATTTGGTATAATTACCTTATTTTTACGGTCTTGTATTATCTCTTTTTGCCCTGAAGCTCAATACAGGACTTGTTTTTAGGCAAATTAGTAGAAATACCTTTCATACTTACCGTTGGTCGATAAACTGTTTTGATGGAAGTTTACTGGGCAATTAATCGTAAACCACTAAATTTTTTTTATGCTAATTTTCTTATTGAAACTTCTGTTTGGCGGTTGATATTAACTAAATTTTGATTTTGGATTAATGTTGGCTAATTTTGAAAAAAATTGACTCGCTTATCCTTAATTTTTTAGCTTATATAACCGTAATTTCCGAGATTTTACCTTTAATCTTTTGCATTTTGTTTTATAAAAAACTCAATTCAAAAGAATTAAAGGTTTTTTTTTATTACACTATTGCCTTAGCGTTATTCATTTCATTTAGCACCATATCGTTGTATGTAATTAAGTCTGGTGTATTATATTTTAATTTGATTCGACTGTACACCCTTGTTGAATATTCGCTATTCGCCAGATTTTTGTTTTACGTTTACAAAAATAAAGTTGCAAAAAAGGTAATTATTTATTCGATTTTCCCTTTCTTAATTTTTTGCATCTCAAATTATATCCTGCACAAATCTTCATTTAGTAACTCTCCCCTTTTGGTTGAATTTCTTGCTTTTATTGTGTTTATTATTTACTTTTTCTACGAAAAGATGAAGACAGTAGTTACTTATCCTCTGTCTCAAAGTATTGTCTTTTGGATTTGCGTTGGACTCTTTTTATACTTTACCGGCAATTTTTTCTTTTTGCTCTTTGTTGATACAAAGTCGGATCCAAACTTTGCTATTCAATTAAAGACTATATATGCTATTGTAACAATCACCAAAGATTTGTTACTAAGTTTAGCATTTTTTGCTAGTAATCCTGTTGAAAATGAGAATCAAAATATTCAATTCCCATCTGAATTACGATTAGATGATTTTACGCTAACTGACCTTAAAAATAACCGATCCTAAATGTTTTTTTTGCAAGTAAACAGCACCGGTATCACCAAACTCATGTTCATTGGCACAATGGGGATGCTTACGCTTGCTATAGGTATTATTGTGTTTGTAATCTTCCATCAACGTAAAGTAATCCGTTACCAGATGCAGATGAAAAGATTAGAAACCGAAAAACAACAGATCCTTCTTAACGCCTCCATCCGTTTCCAGGAAGAAGAACGCCAACGTATAGCCGCTGATCTGCATGATGATGCAGGACCGCTTTTGGCCACGGCACGGTTATATTTAAATGAGAACCTTGTAAACCAGGAGAAAGCCCAGCAGTTGCAAAGTATTTACAGCGCAAAACAGATTATTGATGATGCAATCTTACTGATACGTAATATCAGCCATAGCCTGATGCCCCCTACACTTAAAAACTTTGGATTGGAGAGTGCCACCACAGACCTGTTTCAAAAGATAAGTGGGAGTGGAAGTTTAAATGCAAGTGCAAGGTTTCATGATTACCGCGAAAGATTAAAAGTTGAACAGGAAATGCTCGTGTTTCGAATCATACAGGAGTTGGTAAATAATATTATAAAACACAGCAATGCTGGTTTTATTCACCTTACACAAAATACCAGTGGTAATAACCTTTATATCAGGTTGCATCATGATGGTAAAGGAATTATACAAGCAGAATTTGATAAGCTCAACCATAGCGCACAAGGATTGGGATTAAAAAATATCGCAAGCAGGATGAAGGTGTTGAACGGACGCATATTTTTTGAGATCGATCCTAGCCAGACCTATTATAAAATTACCTTGGAAGTTCCCAAAGAGAATATTATTTAATAACTTACGGCTGTTGAGTTTACCTTTGACGAAGCATCTCTCCAGCTTAATAGTTACGAGATAGAAGTTGTCTTTATTTTTACGTATTCAATATGGTGTTAAATCAAATAAAAGTAGCAATCGCTGACGATCATAAGATTTTCAGGAAGGGTGTTATTCTTTCCATGAGGCCTTATTCCAATATTAAATTTGTGATGGAAGCAGAGAATGGGGATGACCTGGTAGAGAAGATACCCGAAGCGATGCCTGATGTTATTTTATGTGACCTGAAGATGCCAATAAAAGATGGGATTGACGCTACAAAAATAATTACAAAGAAATGGCCTCAAATTCGGGTGATCATTCTTACCATGTACGAGGATGAAAGGTTTGTGGGACACCTGATGGATTGTGGTGCAGCAGGCTATTTACTAAAAAGCACTGATCCCGCAGAAATAAAGAGAGCCATCATCGATGTAATGCGAACAGGGTTTTATCTGAATCCTTTTGTAAACAAAGTGCTTATCAAAAAGAACTATTCAAAACAAAAGTTCAATCCCAATCTGAGTTCTGAAGTTGTATTGAGCGACCGGGAAAAAGAAGTGCTCACCCTTGTCTGTATGGAATTTACTGCATCAGAAATTTCGACAAAGATGGATATCAGCGCAAGAACGGTTGAAGCGATCAAAGACAGGTTGATGGAAAGATTTGGCGTGAAGAATTCTGTAGGGCTTGTGTTTTATGCGATGAAAAATCAGCTCATAGACTAACAGGGACCCATCAGAGACAGTTATTCTGCCGCCGTATTTGTTGGGATTCAAAAAAAATAACTTCTCCAAACCAACAATTCATAACCGGAAACCATCAACGAAATCCGGATCTAAAACAATCCAAACAAAGTTGAATCAATCCTCGAAATCACCTTACCCAAATCCTCTTCATTTTCCGCAAACTTATTAGTATCCGCATCAACAATCAGCAATGGGCCTTCTTTATAAGTGTCTATCCAGCTATTATATAATTCATTTAATTTTTTAAGGTAATCGAGCCTGATATTTTCTTCATACTCTCTTCCTCTTTTTTGTATTTGGCCTACGAGTGTTGGAACTGATGCTTTTAAATATATCAACAAATCAGGCGGTTTCACCATTGATTTGAGCGTTTCAAAAAATTTATAATAGTTGTCAAAATCTCTTTTACCCATCAGTCCCATATCATGAAGGTTAGGTGCAAAAATATTTGCATCTTCATAGATGGTGCGGTCCTGTATAACGGTCTCGGTACCACGCTGAATTTCCAATAACTGGTTGAGCCTGCTGTTCAGGAAGAATATCTGCAGGTTAAAACTCCAGCGGGGCATATCTTCATAAAAATCATTGAGGTAGGGGTTGTGATCAACATCTTCAAACTGGGGGATCCACTTATAATGTTTGCTGAGCATTTCAGTCAGGGTAGTCTTACCGGCGCCTATATTTCCCGCAATCGCAATGTGTTTTGGTTTTTTTAATTTTGCCATATTTCCCCAAACTCCAAAGAGTTATTTAAGTTAGTAATGCCGAATTATTTATTTGTTGAATGTATGCAAACTTAGTAATACTCTCATACTAATAAGACTTTGAATCAAAAATATTTCAACCCCATTGCTTCCCTTACCAGTTCCATTGTTTTAGCCGCACTCAGCCTGGCTTTTTCTGCACCTTTTTTCATTACATCTTCCAGGTAACTTTCATTTGCGAGAATCGTGTTTGCCCTCTCTCTGATTGGAGCTATGAAATTCACCATGTCATTGCCCAGTTGTTCTTTTAAATCACCATAACGGATTGTGCCATTGCTGAAGTCATTTTCAAATTGCTGAACAACTTCATCTTCGCTAACCAATCTCATTAAAAGGAACAGGTTTTCTATTGCTTCCGGTTTAGTTCCTTTGGTATCCTGTATCGCAGTGTCAGTCTTGGCTTTTTTTATTTTTTTCCTGATCGAATCATCATCGTCAGCCAGGTATAAGGTCGCCATCTGGTTCTCGCTTTTACTCATTTTCCCGGAGCCGTCGAGTGCGGGTATTTTTACAAGTTCCTGGTTGTAATTGAATGCCCGTGGTTCAGGAAAAACGTTCCCATACCTGTGATTAAAGCGATTTGCAAAAGTGCGGGACATTTCGAGGTGCTGTTCCTGGTCTTTTCCAACTGGTACATAACTTGCCCGGTGTAGAATGATATCCGCCGTTTGCAATACAGGATAGGTGAGCAGGCCTGCATTTACGTTTTCCGGGTTTAATCTCACTTTTTCTTTGAATGTAACTGTCTTCTCTAATTCGCCTTTATAAGCAAGCATATTTAAGTAGAGATATAATTCCCCTGTTTCATAAAGATGGCTCTGGCAATAAATAGTCGCTTTTTCAGGGTCAAGTCCGCAGGCAATATTTTCTGCAAGCACCCTGTGCACATTTGCTTTCAGTTCTTTTGTATCAGGATGCGTTGTCAATGAGTGCAGGTCAGCGACCATGAAATAACATTCATATTCTTCCTGCAATTTTACATAATTACATATGGCACCAAAATAACTTCCAAGATGCAGGTAACCTGTTGGCCGGATGCCACTCATTACAATTTTACCCATATTGTTGTCTTTATCAGTGTTCATTTCTTTATTTAAGGATGGCGAAGATAATAAAATCGATGAGTGATCAGAAAGGAAAAGACCGGCCATTTAAAATAAAACAAAAATTCCTCTCAGCCTAAAGCTTTATTTTTGTTTGATGGAAATAAACGATGCTTTGGTTGATAAACTGGCCATGCTCTCCCGACTTCATTTCAATGATACTGAAAAGCAGGAAATAAAAAGCGACCTCGAAAAAATGATCCGTTTCATTGATAAATTAAATGAACTGGATACCAGTAATGTAGAACCGCTTTTGCATATAACCAGCAATTTGAATATTTTAAGGGAAGATACCGTTTGCCAGAATACCAGCCGGCAGGAGGCATTGTCAAATTCACCAGTGAAAGATGAGCGTTTCTTTAAGGTTCCAAAAGTGATAAAGAAATAAGTCGATCATTAAAATTATAACATGCAGTCAATACTTCATTTAGAAGGAATTCGTAAAAGCTATTACCTCGGTAAACAGGAATTGCCTGTTTTGAAAGGCATCACCATGGATATTTTTAAGAACGAGTATGTATCGTTGATGGGTCCAAGTGGCTCCGGTAAATCAACATTGATGAATATCCTTGGATGCCTTGATTCACCAACAGGTGGAAAGTATATTTTAAACGGAAGCGACGTGAGCCGAATGCACGACGATGATCTTGCTACAGTGAGAAACAAAGAAATTGGATTTGTGTTCCAGCAGTTTAATTTGTTACCAAGGTTAACAGCATTAGAAAATGTAGCATTGCCCTTAATTTACAACGGAACACCAAAAAAAGAAAGAAAGGAAAGGGCAGAAGCGGTTTTGGAGAAAGTGAAGCTTACCGACAGGATGGATCATAAGCCCAACGAATTAAGTGGCGGACAATGCCAGCGGGTCGCGATAGCAAGGGCATTAATAAATAATCCTGCTATCATCCTGGCTGATGAACCAACCGGTAACCTCGATTCGAGAACTTCCTACGAGATCATGGATATACTCGGAAAAATTCATCTTGATGGCAATACGGTTATCCTTGTAACCCATGAAGATGATATTTCAAAATACTCGCACCGCATTATAAGGTTAAAAGATGGTTTGATAGAATCGGATAAAATAAATGAGGAGCCCATTACCAGCATGCAAATAGCCTAAGCAGAAAAATCATACATCATACATCACACATTCGTTATGGCTTTTAAAATTTATACAAAAACTGGCGACCTTGGGAAAACAAGCCTCATTGGTGGAACAAAGGTTTTAAAAAGTCACCTGCGCATTGAGAGTTATGGCACCATAGATGAATTGAATTCTTATATTGGGTTGGTAAATGATTTGATCACCGATGAGCACGCAAGTTCCGTGTTGACAGAAATACAGGATAGGTTATTTACAATCGGATCGTCGCTGGCTTGTGATCCGGATAAAGAAACACTGATGAAAATTCCTGATCTGAAAGAAACAGATGTAACAGCATTGGAAGCAGAGATAGATAAAATGAATGAAACCCTTCCTGAAATGAAATCATTTATTTTACCTGGCGGGCATCCCGCTGTATCAACAACACATGTTGTACGTTGTGTTTGCAGGCGTGCTGAGCGCATTTGTGTGCACATGCAACAGGAGGATCTTTATGTTGAACCAATCATTGTAAAATACCTAAATCGTTTAAGTGATTATCTTTTTGTGCTGGCAAGGTATATCGGTCATTTGATGAATGTGCAAGAGATTCCGTGGAAACCACGCCTGTGATCATCTTTTTTTATTCAAAGCATCGGGCACAAAAGCACCTTGAGGTTGTGTTGGATTTTTTTCATTGTATCCTTTTTTCGCAGTACTGTCCTTTTGCGTTTCCTTTTTTAAAGATTCGGCTGTTTCTTCCTTTTTCATTTCAGCCGGGGTAGTTCTTTGTTGTTTTTTCATTTTTTATTATTTAGTTCAAAAAATGGTGCCATAGATAACAGACATTTCAAATCCTTAATTAAAATGTCTTATTTTCTGTCATGTTTGGGTTAGCTTCAGTTTTGCATAATAGTCAATTGTTGAATTCCATGTCTAAATTTAGCATGTTCGCTTAGTTAAGAGCATATTGCAAATGACAGCGCTCGCAATAGTAAATGTTTAAAATGATTGACCTGAATTACTTTTATCAGCTGTTCAAGGTTTTAAGGATTGTATTAGCGCTGAGCGGCGGGAATTATTTTCCACAATTTTCCACTATATTATCTTGAAGGTTTAGTATTATTGCTAATTCTAATTCGGGCATGATATTGTTAATAAAAAAGAGCATTAAAATTCGCCAGCAATAAAAAAGTTATGAATCAGACCCAGTTGCCGTTTTATTTGAAAATTTCGCAGATACTTTTGGGCCTTGTTGCCTTTTTTTTCGTGATGTTTATTGGGCAGGATATCATTATACCACTTATTTACGCTTTTCTGATTGCTGTATTGTTAAACCCCTTTGTAAATTTCCTATGCCGACACAGGTGTCACCGGGTGCTTTCCATCTTGCTTTCTATATTGCTGGGATTTATTATTGTAACAGCAATTATATACTTTATCACATCACAGGTAATTAAATTTGGTGATAACCTTCCTCAGCTCAAAGAAAAATTCAACCTGGTTTACCAGCAAGCCATTGGCTGGGTTTCTGAGCAAATGAACATCAGCCCCTCAAGAATAACCAACTGGATGAATGACACGAAGAGTAGTGGCATGAATGGTAGCAACGTCATTGGCCAGACGATTACTACGATTGGCGGCGTACTGGTCATGGTTTTTTTATTGCCTGTTTATACTTTTATGATCTTGTTTTATAAACCATTGCTGGTTGAATTTATTAGTAAGCTTTTTCCCAAAGAGAATCATAAAATGGTTGCGGAAGTATTGGTTGAAACCAAAGCGCTCATTCAAAATTACCTGATCGGTTTGTTATTGGAAATGGGGATCGTAGCCGTGCTGAATATTACCGGGCTGCTCATATTGGGTATTCAATATGCAGTATTGCTTGGAATTATTGGTGCCTTACTGAATTTAATTCCTTATATCGGCGGGATCGTTGCCATATCATTGCCAATGATCATTGCTATCACAACAAAATCGCCGGTATATGCATTATATGTTTTTATTGCCTACATCATTGTACAGTTCGTAGATAATAATTTTCTTGTTCCTAAGATCGTTGCATCCAAAGTAAAGATCAATGCGCTGGTTTCAATAGTTGTTGTACTAATAGGTGGAGCACTGTGGGGAATCCCGGGTATGTTCCTTTCAATACCACTTACCGCCATTGTAAAAGTGATGTGCGATAGGATCGAACCACTAAAGCCCTGGGGTTTCTTATTGGGAGATACTATACCATCAATCGTTAGTTTTAAATTTAATTTGCCAAAGAAGAGGGTAAAAAAAGCTGCAGCATAGATTATTTGCAAGTATTGAATAATTATTAAATCAAACTAAAATGAACCGCCTGAATCCGCTATTGAAGGTTCTTCCTTTTTTCCTCCTGCTCTGTTCCTGCAGTAGCAGCAACCCGGAATATAATAAATTGATCATTGGTAATTGGTCGGGCGCAGAATGGCTAATTGATGGTAAAGAATCAAATCGTGATATTCAAAACACCCATTTTAGTTTTGATGAAAAAGGGACATATACTTTTGAATACTCGGGCACAAAAGAAGAAGGATCTTATAAAATTGAAAATGATATGTTATTTACAACACCAGCCGGTAAGCAGGAGATCATGGTAAAGATCCAAAAACTTACCATGGACAGTTTGTTGTTTGATATGAACCGTGCCGGACAGGCGGAATTATTGACGTTGAGGAGGAAATAATGGCGTGCAGAATTTCGGCTCAACCCGCTGGATATTTCATTTGTCCTTTTACGTCAAGAGTAAAATATTCTAAATCATTTTTTCATCTAACTGAATTTATATATTTTTGCACCCCTTTGTCGGGGTAGCTCAGCTGGTTAGAGCATCGGATTCATAACCCGAAGGTCGGCAGTTCAAGTCTGCTCCCCGATACTCAGCCTGATTCCTTACCTGGTAAGTGTTTCAGGCTTTTTTGTATCTGCAGGTCTTCTGTGTGAATAGCCATAGCGGGTGAAATGGTTCAAAAAAACTGGTACCCTGAATAAACAGAAAAGACATGTTTTTTTGTTGATTGTACATTACACTCCGAAACCCGGTTTGCTGCTAAACTGCACGTAAAATTTTTGTGATAGCCAAACTCTTGTTCGACCCAATTACCGGGTTTAAGATCAAATATAGCAAGTTGGCCAGCATGAAGTGGGCCGGTAAAAATCTAAAGCATTTGTACTTAAAGCGGAGAATGGTTAAGGCCTGTTCAGGATTTGCAGCAATCGTATGAATAAAAAAGCCTCCATTGCTGAAGGCTTTTTAAGATTTTTTACCTGCTGGCTACTTTATATACGCCAAAAAAAGCAAAAAGAGATTCAACGATCTTTTTCATTGGGTAACATTTAGAGGTTAACTATAATAAGTCATATAACGCAAACTGATAAGATTAATTGTATCGTGCTGTTTGATAATTTGTTGGTTTGATCCTGTAAAGAAAGACCGGCTGTCGATTTCTTATTAAGCACAAATCATCAAATCATCAAATCACCAAATCACCAAATCACCAAATCACCACATCACCAATCACCAATCACCAATCACCAATCACCAAATCATCAAATCTTCTTTATGATCCTCTTCCTGTGTTTCAGTCCCCATTGTTGCAATTCATCAATCAGTTTCCCAAGGGTCTTACCATAAGTGGTCATTGAGTATTCAACAATTACCGGAACGGAATCATAGACCGTTCTTTTAACAAGCTGGTTCATTTCCAGGTCACGCAATTCCTTGGAAAGCATCTTATCTGTGATGCCGGGAATTTCTTTGGCCATCTGGCTGAAGCGCTTATTGCCGAAAGAGAGGGAAATAATGATTTGTAATTTCCATTTGCCGCTCAATATGTCCAGGGCATCCCGTACAGGTAGCATCGCTTTTGTGCAGGTTTCCAGGGTTTTGGGTAACGTTTCGTTTGTCTTTTTCATGTCGCTAAGTTTACTTTACAAAAGTAAAGTGCTATACAAATGGATAGTACTATACTTTATATAGCAAATGTACGATACCTTTGCCTTATCAAAAAATAATCTAAAAACATTCATTATGACAACAACAGCAGATACAACAAAAACAAAATGGGCAGTGGATCCGCTTCATTCAGAAATACATTTTAAAGTAAAGCACCTGGTGATATCAACGGTAACAGGATCTTTTAAATCATTCCATGGTGAGTTAGATACCGATGGGGATGATTTTGATAATGGTGCCATCCGGTTTACCATGGACGTAGACAGCATAGATACCAACCAACCACTCCGTGATGCACATTTAAAGAATGGCGATTTTTTTGATGCGCAGCTTTATCCTGAAATCAATTTTGAATCTACGGCATTCAAAAAAAGTGACGATGGGGATTATAATTTAGATGGAAACCTTACCATGAAAGGAGTAACCAAACCGGTTCACCTTCGTGTAGAATATGGTGGTTCGGAAAAGGACCAGCATGGTAATGTAAAGCATGGCTTTGAAGTAACCGGCAAGATCAACAGGAAGGAATTTGGATTAACCTATAATGCACTTACAGAAACCGGAGGCCTTGCTTTGGGGGAAGATATCAAACTTTTAGCAAACATACAGATCGCAAAAGTTGCTTAATTAGAAGAGAGAGTAATGGTACATTTTGAAAATTTGCCCGGCGGCAATCCACATTTAAGCGGTACATTGAAAAAGAGAGATTGCTTTTTAAAAACAATCTCTCTTTTAAACTTGATAATGTGTAAAGTGATACAATTTGAAAAGGTGCCTGGATTAAGTCTGTCAAGCGTTGGATTTTATCTCTATACCCGCCTTCGATAAACTCAGGCTGATGATATAACTTTTACAACCCAGGATTTTTTCAAACTACCTATTTCATCTCTGCAAAAAATTTATGAAAATAGGGAATGGTCTCAATGCCTTTGTAGAAATTCGCAAGATCGAATTTTTCATTTGGGCTATGAAGGTTATCGCTATCCAGTCCGAATCCCATTAGTACAACCTTTGTCCCCAATTCTTTTTCAAACAAAGAACAGATTGGGATACTTCCCCCGCCCCTCACTGGGATTGGTTCTTTTCCGAAGGTTGACTCAATTGCTTTTGCTGCTGCCTTGTATGCCTTGCTATCAATGGGTGTAAGATACGGCTCTCCACCATGGTGCAGCGTTGCCTTTACAGTCACGTTGTGAGGAGCTATCTTATGCAGGTGATCAATCAAAAGTTCTGTTATGGCATTTGAATGTTGATTGGGAACAAGCCTTGCTGATATTTTAGCGAATGCTTTTGAAGGTAAAACTGTTTTCGCCCCTTCGCCGGTATAACCACCCCAGATGCCATTCAATTCAAGTGTTGGCCTGATACCCGTTCTTTCATTGGTAGAATACCCTTTTTCTCCCCACAATTCTTTTACACCAAGATCATCTTTGTACGCTGCTTCATCGAAAGGTGCTTTTGCCATCAATTTTCTTTCTTCATCCGTAGCTACAACCACCGCATCGTAAAAGCCGGGTATGGTAATGTGATTATTCTCATCATGAAGAGAGGCGATCATTTTTGCGAGGATCGTTATAGGGTTGGCTACCGCTCCACCATAAACGCCGCTATGAAGGTCCCTGTTGGGGCCGGTTACTTCTACCTCGATATAGCTGAGTCCACGCAGGCCAATATCAAGGCTTGGTGTATCGAGGCTGATCATGGCGCTATCGCTGATCAAAACACAATCGGCTTTTAAAAGATCTTTATTGGAAGTAACAAATTTTGCAAGATTTGGTGAACCGACTTCTTCTTCTCCTTCGATACAGAATTTAATATTGTTGACGAGGCTGTTTGTTTTCATCATGGTTTCAAAAGCCTTCACGTGCATGTACATCTGGCCCTTATCATCACAACTTCCCCTGGCAAATATTTTTCCGTCAATGATAGTCGGGTCAAAAGGGCCACTCTTCCAAAGATCCAGTGGCTCTGCAGGCTGAACATCATAATGACCATAAACCAGCACAGTTGGTTTGGATGGATCAATTAGTTTTTCACCGTAAACAACGGGATGGCCATCTGTTGGATAGATTTCAACTTTATCTGCCCCAGCTTCCAGCAATCTTTGTTTTATTGCATCTGCGCAACGCAACATATCGGCTTTGTGTTCCGTTTTGGCACTAACACTTGGTATCCTAAGCAGATCAAGTAATTCATTCAAGAAGCGGTCCTTATTTTTTTCCTGGTAATCTTTCCAAACCTGCATAAGTGTTTTTTTTAAAGTTTTTTTTAAATGATTGACACAAATTTAATTGTTTTATTATACAGTTTTTGAACATACACACAATAAAAAAGTTTATGTGTTTCGAGCTTATAATACAATAAAATTCTTACAAAAAATTTGTGATTATAATTTGGAATTGTAAATGTTGCCACATTACATTTGCAGCACGATTGCTTGTCAATTTATCAGCCTTTGTTTGTTTACATTCTTTTTCCGGATGTTTCATTCAAAGGCTGAGCCTATTTAGGTAGTTCTGGCTTTTTCAATTTCTTAAATCAAAAATAAAAATCCAAAAATCAAAAAAAAGGGAATTGCGGTTTTGATTTTTGATTTTTGACTTATTATTGCTTAAATGGATTCAAACCGCTGACCAACATAATCCCAGTTCACTACATTCCACCAGGCATCAACGTAGTCGGCTCTTTTGTTTTGATATTTTAAATAGTAAGCGTGTTCCCACACATCCAGGCCCAAAAGCGGAACACCTTTTATATCTGCACTATCCATTAATGGATTGTCCTGGTTAGGCGTACTGCCGATCTTTAAGTTATTTGAAGCATCCCTGTATAACCATGCCCATCCGCTTCCAAACCTGTTTTTAGCGGAATCGCCAAACGTAGTTTTGAAGGCGGCAAAAGAAGTGAAAGATTTATCAATTGCTTCTGCCAGTTTTCCTGTTGGTTTATTATCTGTTGTTTTAGGGCGCATGCATTGCCAAAACATTTCGTGGTTAAAGTGGCCACCAGCATTGTTCCTGATCTTAGGTGAATATTTGGAAACTTCAGCCAAAATACTTTCGACTGTACGATTATTGGCGATTCCTTCTTTTGGGGCCGCTTCGGTTAAATTTTTTGCATAACCTGCTGCATGTTTTGTATAATGAATCTCCATTGTCATTGCATCAATCACGTTTTCCAATGCATCGTATTTATAGGGTAGGGGTTTTTGGTCAAATCCTGTACTCATCAACGAAAGAGGCAGCGTATTGGGATTTCCCGGTTGCGTGAATGATTGGAGCAACGATCCCATTCCCGCTAATCCAAATGTGATTGCGGCAGTACCGGCAGCAGTATTCTTAATAAATTTCCTGCGGCCGTTTGATTTATGATTGTCCATGATTTTTTATTTAAAGATTAAGTGGATGCCTTTTTATTAAACCTGAATAAAGATACAATTGCCTGGAAGAATCTTTTGTATGCGTCTTTATTAAACAATTGAGAATCGTTTGTTGCTTTGTAAGTAAAAAATATCCCGATGGGAACCAACACAATTATAGAAAGCCACATACCGACGCCCGGACTGAGTATACTGTCTTTTACAAATTTTTCTCCAAAAGTGTTTAGCAGGTGAAACAGCAGGAAGAAAATAATGGCTATCACCAAGGGCATCCCGAGGCCACCTTTTCTTATAATAGAGCCCAGCGGTGCGCCAATGAAAAACAGTACGAGGCAAGCCAGCGATAAAGAGAATTTTCTATGCCATTCTACTTTATGAAAAAGCACCTCTCTTCGTTTCGCCTCCAAATCGTTTGCCCCGAATTGCGCTGCATTCTTAAGATCACCTGCAATTGAAATCGCCCGGTCGCGAACACGATCCAGCATTGAATCGGGCACCAACCTGTTTTTTGGAAGTGTTATTGAATCACGGTTTTTTCCCCATGCACTATCATTGAGCCTGTTATAATGTAAATAAATATTGAGGTTCTTCGATATGTTCCCTCTTAAACTGTCGTAGATATTTGATAAAGAGTCAATATTTTTACCAAGCTGTCTTGAGCTCAGCATTCTGAAATTGTTTTTAAAAACACTGTCGTGGGTATTTTGTTTTTGCAAAACACTCAGGTCAAAAAGTTTTTTAAAATCTTTGAATCCGAGACGAATATATTCCGTTGCAGTATCAAGTGCATTTCCTTTTTCCTGGTAACGATAGCCATTCTCTAAATTAAATTCCAGGTAATTTTTATCTTCAGAGATCTTCATAACTCCCTTTTCAGCAACAATGCAATTATCCTGCAGGTTATTTGATTGTTCGTAGATCAGTACATTCCTGATCGTTTTACCGTCGGGATCTTTTTCACCGACCCTGATCGCATAAGTAGGAATATAAGTAAAGAACTGGCCTTCTTTTAAATCGAACGCAGGTTTTTTATAAAAAATATCATTGTATAATGTGACGAATTTGAGGTTTGCATAAGGGATCACATAATTTGCAAACACAAAAGTTATCCCGCAAAGAAGGATTGCTATGAACACCAGCGGACGCATAAACCGAAGCAGGTTGATACCCGAAGATTTGATGGCAACCAATTCAAAACTTTCTCCGAGGTTGCCAAATGTCATAATGGAAGATATCAGGATAGCAATAGGCATTGCAAGCATGAGCAGGGAAGCGCTGGCATACCATAAGAATTGCCCGATGGTGGCGAAATCGAGGCCTTTGCCAACAAGATCGTCAATATACTTCCACAAGCTTTGCATCATCAATACAAAAAAGGCAATAAAAAAAGTAATGACGAAAGGGCCGATAAAAGATTTAATGATAAGCTTGTCTAGTTTTTTGATCATACCCGAAATTCTAAAAGCAATTTGAAAAAAAATTCCCTAATTTTTCACTATGCCTGAAAAAACAAAAATAACTCTTTCTGATAAGGAACTCTCATTGGTTAAAAATGTGGACTGGATTTTAACGAAACAAGTGATCATTCAAAAAGTGTATGACCTGTTTGCAGGCAAAATCAATGCAATTCAAACCCTGATATTGAACGAGCATGCTGTTCCTGAAAACGTGCGGCTGTCTGTGCCCAAAATAAATAAAGGAGAAAACTATCTCCAGCTTCCTTATGTGATCATGGATTATCCAAGATGTTTTGAGAAGGAAAATATTTTCGCAGTAAGAACCATGTTCTGGTGGGGAAATTTTTTCAGCATAACACTACATCTAAGTGGCATATACAAAGATTTTGTGAAAGCTAATTTGAACAGTAACGATGAGGTGCCGCAAGACGGCCTCTTTATTGGAGTGAATGAAAACCAATGGCAGCACCACTTCCAGGAAGATAATTTTATGCCATTCACACAACTCTCCCAACAGCAACGCCTGGCCTTTTTTGAAAAAAACAATTTTATTAAACTGGCAATAAAATTCAACCTTGACGAATGGAATGAAATGCCGGAATTGCTTGATGAAGGTTATAAAAGAATAGCAACATTATTGCTTAGCTACCCAGCCGGTGAAAAAGGTCTTTAACCTGGTACTCCCATAATTGGCTTTGATCTTTTATATCTTTTTTTTCTGCAAAATCTTTTACAATAAGGATTGTCTGATTAGTTACTTCAGAACGATCAATGCTGAATTCAAAATACTCATCTTTACCTGCATGTGTCCAATGAAACCGAATGAATTTATCCAACTCTTTATCTACAAGGCTTGCTTTGTCTTCAGTGCCATTCCATGAGAAACTAAACATTCCGTCACGCTCATCAACTTTGTCTGCAAACCATTCCTGCAATCCAGCTGGTGTGCTCAGAAATTCATACAGAATACCAGGAGAGCATCTTACCGGGTACTCCAACGTATATAACATTTTCTTACTCATTCTTATTATTTAAAACCTTGTACGGTGCAATTATAGAAAAATAATTAACCTGACAAAATATTTACATCATTATTTTTCTTCCAGGCTCATTTATTTTTAAAAATCAATTACGAAGAAAAACGCAGGCAGCACACATTATTTTTTTTGTTTACATACGATAATGGTTTAAATTACGTTTAGCTTATTATATTTTCAAGATCATTTGAGAATTTAATCAGTAAACCCAAAACAGACCCGATTATGAGTATGCGCCAGCTGAAAATAACAAAATCCATCACGAATCGTGAAAGCCAAAGCTTAGAAAAATATTTACAGGAAATTGGTAAGGTAGAATTGATCAGCCCCGAAGAAGAGGTAAGGCTTGCTGTATTAATTAAGAAGGGCGACCAGGCCGCATTAGAGAAGCTTACCAAAGCTAACCTGAGGTTTGTTGTGTCAGTTGCCAAACAGTATCAGAACCAGGGTTTAACGCTCCCTGACCTGATCAACGAAGGCAACCTGGGATTGATCAAAGCTGCACAGCGGTTTGATGAAAGCCGTGGCTTTAAGTTCATATCATATGCTGTTTGGTGGATCAGGCAAAGTATCTTACAGGCTCTTGCTGAGCAATCACGTATCGTTAGGCTTCCCTTAAATAAAGTGGGACTTACCAATCGTATCAGCAAAGCTTATTCACAATTGGAACAGGAGTTTGAAAGGGAACCTACGCCGGAAGAATTAGCAACCTTGCTTGAGATAGATGCAGAAGAAGTGGCTGCCACCCTGGGCGTGGCTGCACGCCATGTAAGCATGGACCAACCACTTTTTGACGGTGAGGAAGGAACACTGATAGACGTCCTGGTAAATCAAAATGCTACCAGCACCGATAATGAGCTTGCTGTAAATGCATCGCTTAAAACCGAAATTGAACGCTCTTTAAGCACCCTTACGGACAGGCAGAAGGAAGTGATCCGTTTCTTTTTTGGAATCGGTATTGACCATCCTTTGAGCCTTGAGGACATTGGAGATAAATTTAACCTTACGAGAGAAAGGGTGAGGCAGATAAAAGATAAGGCAATTACTAAACTAAGAACCGCCTCGAGGTGCAATTTGCTGAGAAGTTATCTTGGTGCATAGATACATTTTAAAAATAAAAAGAGCCGGGGCAATATGATTGTCGCGGCTTTTTTGCTTTATATCGTCTGCCATTCGGTTTGGGGGCATTAACTAGAGGTGTAATATTTAATACCAAATGGAAATTAAAGCTGCACCACCGAAGAATTGTCAGGCT
>JBDSBG010000228.1:0-8211 GCA_039921685.1 Ferruginibacter sp. | reverse complement strand
TTAATACTTGTCTGTCAGCCTGAGCTTGTCGAAGGTGATCTTCCTAACTAACCCGGCTTCGACAAGCTCAGCCTGACAATTCTTCGGTGGTGCAGCTTTAATTTCTATTTGGTATAACTTCAGTAAGTAGAAAGTTTATTGATTAGTTGAAAAACTCTGTGAAACTCCGTGCAAACCTCCTTTTCCTCCGTGGTTTAGAAAAATCGCAAAATGCAGATATCTGTACCTTATGTCATCTACCAAAAGCTTAAGTTTTCCTTTTAGGAGTGCCTCAGGCTTGACAGACATCCGACCTATAATGATCAATGTGGAATACTATCAATGGGCGCAGGTGGCATACTGTCAATTGCAGCAGGAGGTATGCTGTCTTTAATATTCTCTTTATTATCTTTTCCTGAAGCTTTTGATTTTTTATTATCCTTTGAATCTTTTTTCTTAGATGATTTTTTTGATTTTTTCACAGGCGTGTCATTCACAGTGTCGTCATCAATTTTATCTTTGGCGTGCTGGATTACGAAATAATAATTTGCATGTACGCCCATCTCATTCATTGCATCAATCACCTCTACAAAATGATGATTCTTATTCCAGTCCGTGGTTTTACCGGCAACCGTCATTCCTACATTCGGAATAAAATATTCTCCATCTGCCAGTCCCAATGAAAAAACAGGTGTTTCCGGCGTTTTACCCTTACCGCTATATATCATTGCGTTCATTACTTTATCAACAAAATTCATAAAATAATCTGCGCTGTCTTTCATTCTTAGCTGGTTGTAAGAATAAGATCTTTCGTTTAAAATCCGCAGGCTGAAAGGATGTGTTTGCAAATATATTTTGGAAGCATCCAATGAACCCTGGTAGTCAGTGCTGTCATTTAATTCAAAGATTTCTTTTTCAGTTTGCAGGTCTTCCCATGGTTTAAAATGAGGATCTTCCGTAAAGCCAATCATCAATGCGAGTGTTTGCTGTTTGCTGATGGTAGAGTCTTCGTTCAGATATTTTGGTAGCAGTTTGTGATAGTACCAGGCGCTGGTTTTGTCCTTTGTCTTTTCAACGATCATTTTAAAATCCCGGGCATAGTTAAACACTGCAGGTAAAGTATCTCTATTTATTGTTGGAAAAGAATCTGTTTTAATTTGTTCAAAAGATTTAATTCCAAAAAATAAAAAAATCAATAGTAGAACGATTCTCATGAGATGCTGTTTAAAATATTCATTGTGGATTCAATTTACAATTATGAATTACGAATATATTAAAAAGCAGGGAAGGTTTGAAGATCCATGCTGTGATTATCCGGAATGCGGACAATAATTTATAGAATTAAAAGAACCGTCCCTTTAAGCTCCACATTTTTCCCATGTATGTCTTTCCCTTTAATGAACCAGACATACGATCCGGGGGCTTGCTTGTATCCCCTGGAAGTCCCATTCCATCCTTTATTAAAGGGATCGGAAGATTCGAAAATGATTTGACCAAAACGGTTGGCCACTCTAAAAAATTCAGTGCTCACAATTCCTGCCGGAACTGCCCGGAATACATCATTCAAGCCATCGCCATTTGGTGTAAATGCATTTGGAACATAATAGGTAATTCCCTGTATAACTTTTACGGTAATTGAATCACTGCCTTTGCAGCCTGCTATATCCGTCACGTTCACTACAAATTGCTGATCACTGCTGAGTATGGCTGTGGGGTTTTGAACGTGGGCATTGTTTAAAAGATTTTCAGGCAACCAGGAATAAGTTGCGGCCGGGCTGCAATGCAATTGATGAAGCAATCCTTTTACAGCGATGGTATCATCACCTGCAAAAACATGAATGGGAGGCTGAAATGCAAAATGTATAACTGCAGTATCAGAGCATGCATTCAAATTGGTAACTTCTACCTGGTAAGCTCCCGGGCTGTTAACCATAACCGGTGAATTGATCGGGCGACCATTGAATGTCCATCTCGGGTTTAACCCGGTAATATTAAATTCATTGCTGAGATTTGCAAAATTACCCATGCAAACATTTTTTTGTTTATCAGGACCAAGCGAGGGCGCCTCCTTTACAATCACAGTAATTGGAGTTCGCTGGCTCTCGCAAACGATTGTTTGGGTAACATAATAAGTGTTGGTACCCGGGTTCAGCGTGGTTGGAATAATTGCTTCCGGGCTGCCGATGCCACCTGTGCTGGTTGAGTACCAAAGTAGATTTAACCCGGTTGCGGTTAGAGGTGCAGCTATGGATCCGTTACAATAACTTAGGCTACCCGTAACAGTAGGAGAGGCTGGTAGTGGTAACACGACGATGCTTACAGATTTAGTAACGGGGCAGAATCCACCCGGGTCATTAGATGATACATTATAGATTGTGTTGATTAAAGGTGATGCATGAACAAGATTTCCGGAGTAGGTATCTAATCCAGCACCTGACCATGAATAAATGCCGTTTCCACCTGTTGCGTTTAACTGGATGGACTTACCCAGGCAAACATCCGGTGATTCGGCAGTCACCGTCAAACCTCCTGCTGCTGGGAATGGTTCAATGATATAATCACATTCATCACCAGCATAGCCATCTATCATGAGATAATATATATTTCCAGGTGTTAACCCGGAAGCAGTAATTACATTGGGGGAAGAACCAGGCCTGATGGGTGAATAGCAACCGTAATCGGTTACGGCACCGGAACCACAACCTCCATCAAAAAATTGCATTTGTATGCCATCATGATTGGTACTGCTTATTACCCAAACACTAAAATTCATGTAAGTGCCGGTTGCAACAAATTTTACAAAAGCGTTATTTTGGACTGTACCACAAAATAAATTATCGAATTCAGGCCATGAGTCGGCAGTATATGAAGATGAGGTTGCAGAACAATATCCAAAAAAGCTACATATACTTGTTGCATTGGCGCATGTGTTTGCGGGAGGAAGGTTTCCGTTACACACTGGTGGCGCCGCGGGCAGGTTTGTGCTGAAGTCAATGCTCCAGCTCAACAAAGTTCCGGTTTGTCCGGAAGAAACATCTTTAATGTACAGGTTCCAAATGCCATCTGCATTTTGCCCGTTATTCACTGCTCCTATATAACCGTCGGGAATATAATTTCCTGTAAATGGCGCAGCAGCGTCTGCAACAGGGGTTAATGCAGTGCCGGAAAAACAGGTGCCAATATAATCATCACCTGATCCGCCGTTTTGAATGGAGAGCGGAACTGAAGTGCCATCTGGTGCCAGCAGGTATATTTCAAGGTCGGAAACCCATGGATGATTGATATTTATACAAACCGTAACCACCCCCATGTTATTATTAATATTCCCGATCCCACTTACCGTTATTGGAAACGTGCCCTGCACGGAACCGCTATCAGGGATGGAACCACCTGCTCCGTTAAATGTTTGTGCATGGCAGAGCGTTCCGAAAAGTACAAAGCCAATAAGAAATGATATTGTAAATTTCATTCTATACTGGTTTCATATTATATAAAAGAATTGCCTGTTCCTTTCCTTTGTTTCCTTCAGCATACAATTCAATACGTAACGCAGTATTATTTAGAAGATGCTGAAATTCATTGGCGCCGATCTGTTGGCTGGACCGGAGCAAGAAATACCTGACAGGGTAACGATTAGCAGTAAATGAAATTACGCCGGGCTTTGTGCTTATGAGATCCTGAATATTAGTCACCTGCTCCCGTGAATTTATCCCAGTGATACGTATATAATATTCATAAGCGCCTTTGCCTTTGTCTAAAATTGTTTGAGCGTGAGCTGTCGGTTGGAAAACAATGAAAAATACCGCCAGGATGATAAGTTTATGCATGGGCCGCAATCTTTTATCACCAACGTGTTTAGTAGATAATTTATTGTACGATAAAATTAAATGTGTTCCGAAGAACCATTCGCGGGTTGTGTTTTCCGTCGGTTAGCAGCGTCATTTCTACATTGAGGGCAAAATATTTCCCACTACAATTGTTTAGATTGAAAGTTAACCGGGAAGAAATAGTTTTGAAAAATGTAGCAAATTTCTGGTTGGGCTAATGCACAAAAAATGCCAACGATAGAAACCTTATTTTATTTCTGTGTAATTTTAGCCTGCTGATAGCTGAATTATGAAAAAATTTGTTTTATGCATTGTAATTTATTTGACGGCGATGAATTGTCTTTCCCAGGATAGGCGAGCCATTGGTTATAATGGAATATTAAAGGTTTCAGACAGTGTTATTAGAAATTCAAGTGTGAAGTTGCTCGTAAGTATTATTGCTGAAGCTGAAACGGGTACGATCATTTATTCTGAGCGTCAAAAAACAACTACTGATTCAGGGGGACAGTATCATATTGATATTGGAAACGGGGTGCCGTTATTAGGTAAATTCGATTCGATCATTTGGTCGGATGGTATTTTTTATTTGAGGACGGAATTTGATTCCTTACCTGGTGTAACCACTACGATTACCCGAAATATACTTATGCGTATTCCACCGGATCTTAGCAAAGATTATGAGCAGGGAACTGTTTCATCTTCTGAATTTAATGATCACGGTGTATGGCATTTCAGAAACAGCCGTAACAGGCGGCCCAGGCTTGTAACAGTAGATTTGACAACCTCGTATGCCAATCTTGCCTATCCTGCAAATACCTACCCCATCTATCGTCATTACGAATGGTGTGATCCTGACAGGGATGGACTCGGAAACGCTTTTGGAATTTCTTATAGCGATAACACAAGTAATTTTTTTACGGAACAAACAACCATTTTTGGTGATGTCAGGCTTTACTCAAAACCCTTCCAGGAAGTAAATATTGTTTCAACAAACAATGAGATCGTTGTTACCATCACAAAGCCCATCCCACTAAAAAATTACGCAGAAACTTATGCCATAAAAGGTCCCTGGAAATTTATTTATTATATTGAATGGTGATTTGATTGCTGATCTGCCTGGTGCTCCACTACCGGCCAATGCATATGTACTTTCCTGTTATTTAACAATCATGTTTATCCAGGGTTTTCTTCTTGTAAAATAGAAATAACTATTTTTGGGCATGGTCTCGTTGGGAATAAAAAATATCATAGTTGTGATCACGAAAAATAATCCCCATGCAATGATGAAACCGAGCCAGTTGGCTTCAAATGTATCAGGTCTCGACCACGAAGGGTAAAAGGGTAAATATTTTATGCTGATATAGTGCTGATTGATCGGAACGCCGTTGCGGGTAGTTGTTTCCATATACATCTTTTCATCCACGATATAATGATAAACCAGGGTGCCCGGATCCTGGTTCCTGCTCAGCAATTGATCAGCATTGTAGGCATAGCAGTAAGCCGTTGTAGTAGTGCTGAAGAGCCAGATAGATTGATAAAGCAATATAGGTACTATCAGCATTCCATGTCAGAACAAATAGAATTTCAATTTTGAAAGTTCAAGAAAGGAATGGGAAGACTTCCTGCTTCCTGGAAAAGTTTGAACAACTTCAGCTTTTTGTATTTCGTACCCGGGTTCGGTCACTTTTTTTAAATTATAATGTCAGTTAATAAAGGTAACAAGTGAGAATGAGTGAGAAATCTTTTTTTTAATCAAATCAGGTATCGGAAAAAAAGTTTTTCAGTTCCAGCACACTCTTTGCTCCTAAAAAGGATCTTATTATAAATATAAATAAATAGAGTATGAGATATTTTGGTTTATTGATGATGCTTATCGGACTGGTAACGCTGGTGCTGGGTGAAATCGTAATCGTAACCGAAGAACGCCTCGCAAATGTTGACGTAGAGAAGTCCGAACCAATTTTATGGACAGTGTATGTGGGCATCGTCGCTATGATCGGGGGCTTACTTTTTGCGGTAAGTGGAAAAAAGCGGTCATTTTCCCGGGAGAAAAGAAACCTATTCAACGATCCAATGCTAAATATTTAATAGTGATTCTCTATTATTGATTCAGGCATTTGGGAAAAAAACCAGTGATAGGTTTTCAATTTCCCATTTCGTATGCCAGTTTCATGAAACCAAGTACCTCTTCATTTATATCTTCTTCAAAATACATCCGGAAATAATGGTTATGGTCATTCGTGCCGGGAACCGTTTTTATTTTTACAAAACACAGGTTGTCTTCAAATCGCTCTTTAAAGGGAAACACAATATCAATAAAATCTTTACCAAGCTGCGTAACATGTGCAAGCCCTGATTTACCGGAAATTGTTATCATGGACTTTTTGGGATGTATTGCAACTTTGCCGATTCGTTGGTACTCTTTTACAAAATGATCAAACAACCCGATGCTGTATGCTTGCTTACCTTTTAAGAAATCTGCTAAACTTCGCTCATTGCAGGAGTGAGACTGGTTTGTTTTAGAAAATTCACGTTTGCAAACTGAGCAGGTCCACATTATTAATAAATTTATGTTATGTAGATTTTAATGAAGAGTTATGACTGGTTCACAGACTGTACGCTTTTCCCTTCAATATCTAAGTTACAAATCTCCAGGCCAATTGCCGTTCTTTAAATTCTTGCTACCGTTTGCAAACTTGTTTAATATGCTGCACGTAAAATTTCATCTCTTTACTTTATCAAGCCGGAAGTGTAGACAAATATTATACTGCCGCCGCTGAAAATAAATTTACACTCATCATCCAAATAGTAATGCAATTAACAGCCTCGCTTTTATCAGCATCAAGTAATCCTTACCAGGACGAATCAATGAACAAAATCTATAACCAGTTATTTTGTGACAACTGTGAAGTTTATGGATCATCTACTGGTGCCAGTGAGTATCCCTGGAATATTTTATTCGCCAAGGATCCTGGCATTGAAAAATTAAAAGCAATTACAGCCGATGAAGATCTTCAGTCAAGGCATAAGATACTTGCCTTTAACCTGCTGGCTGCTATTGGCGAACCAACGGAAAATAAAGAACTTTTAGGAGTGATCGTAGAAGTTGATTTGCCCGGCGGCCTCGACGTTATTGCCGCATTCCGTGATGGTACAGCACGTTATATAAATTATTCGGGAAAGTTGATTGTGTGGGAAACAGAAACATCAGAATCAACTAAGTTGATCAAACAGCTCTTTGATAACAGCCAGGAAGTTGTAAACAGGATCGGCCCCTGGGGAAAAGAACGCCTGCCTTTTCCGGCAAATAATAAAGTTCGTTTGAGTTTTTTGGTTTCTGACGGGCTTTATTTTGGAGAGGGGCCATTTGATTTCCTTCAAAAAGATCAAATGGGCGGCCCGGTAATTAGTTCTGCCGCTGCGCTGATGAATTTTTTAATTGACCATGCAGGTAGTAAATAAACTAATACACTTTTAAAAAACAAAATGATTAAAATGAAATCGGTAATCATTTCTATAATTGCAATAACATGTGCCAGCTTTACCAGCACCGTTGTAAATGGACAAAACCATAATACGATGATTGAGTATTTACATGTACCCGGGCCGATAGTATTTAATAAAGTTTCTTATAACTTATCGTGGAGCTCTCATCCTTCAGATAATTTTTACAAGCAGGAATACATACAGAAAGGAGACAATGCGGATAAATTTAAAACAATGATCCTGCTGGATGTTGCTACAGGCAATCTTCAAATCAAAGATATTGTTGCAATGAAAATTGAAGAACTCAAAAAATTAAAACTGTCCAACCCAATCGTTCAATATGAAACATTCGACAATCCAAAGACCGGGGAATACATGATCGATTTTTTACTAAGTGCTAACTCAGCTGATGGCAAAACAACCGACATTGTTGAAAGAAATGTATATCGTTATAAAACCGTTACAGGAAAATCTGGCAAGAGAGCTGTGGTTTTATTTGCGGTGAGTACAAGGAGCTATGGGAATGATATCGATCAATTTTTGATTTCATTAAAATCTACAAAAAAGGATTTGGTAAATGCAGTGGCGAAATTTGAGATACCGGCGATAAGCCTTTAAGAATTTTCTAAATAAATGTATATTGAAAAAATTCTGATGAGATGGAACAGCAAAGCTGCAGAAATTTTTTGCGGCTTTGGTATTTCTGTAAAATTATAAATGCAAGAATTCATAAAAGCCTTGCGAAATTATAATCGCTGTTTGCAAGCGTTGCTGAACTGAATAATTATTCATTATAGGATTAGGTAGAATAAGCGCAAACTGAAGTCAGCCTTAAGTTTCGAATGTAATAAAGTTCGAATTCTATCAGTACCTGCATAAGGCGCATCTTTCCGTCGGGTTGCGACGTAGTCGCAATTGT
>JBDSBG010000227.1:0-10519 GCA_039921685.1 Ferruginibacter sp. | reverse complement strand
ATCGATAAAACCAACAATACTTTTTTCATAATTCTCAATTAAAAATATTCAACCTTCAGTTTTGGGGCGCTGTGGAATAAATAATAAAATAGCTCATCATTTCCGCCAGCAAAATTTGTTTTTTAATTGTTGGACACGTACAACATTTACCGCATTATTTCCGGAAATAAAGACTTCTTGTTGCTGTTTGATTGACATCAGTTGTAAACAATTATTAAATAAATTTTGATAACACAAAAATGAAATTGATTTCTTTACTTATAAAAAATCCTGTTTTACAAAATGTAAAAAAACATTTTACATTTTGTAAAGTTCTTTGCAGAGTTGAACATGGCATGGGGAAAAACAACAGAACTTTATGTTGTTTTTCCCCATATTTAATTTTGAATTTTTTAAATTTAATTCTTAGTTCGTTGCAAATTGATTCATCCGAACAGATCTTATTTGCGTTATTAAAATAAAAAAAGGTTACTGCATATTGCAATAACCCTTTACTTCTTATTTTCGCTGTACTATGACAGGATAGGTCCGAGAACAAATAACAGGTCCCCATTTGCCATCCAGTTAGTGACTACCCAATTTACAAACCCCTGCAACAAGCACATGAATTGATACCATTTGCATCCTCCTTCGTTTTTTGCAAAACTGGTATTCGCAGTTCCGGTTTTTCCCCCAAATAACTCAGCCCCATCGGACTCAATGCCTTTCTTATGCAAGTTTGAAACATAGTTCAGTGAATATCCAACTTCTTTACCATCATAATTTTTTATAATTGCATCCGAAGTTGTGCCCTGTACAAGAAAATCATAAGCAACCTTTATCTGGTTGCTTCCTTCCAGGCTAGCCTGCAAACCCCAACATAAAGCGGATTGAAATTGCTCAAAGGAAATTCCTTTTTTATAAGAACCCGATACAGCTTTTGTAAACGCTGCCATATGTTGTGCACAAATATTTCTTGCCTGCTCCATTGTCATTTTCTGCTGTGCGTAACAAACAAAACAACAACACATGATCGTCACCAGCATCAATATTCTTTTCATGATAAATAATCAAAAAATTCAACCTTCAGTTTTGGCGACGCTGTGGAATAAATGATAAAATAGCTTATCATTTCCGTCGGCAGAATTTATTCAGCAATTGAAAAAGCCGTAGTCCTTTATATCCGGATATAAACAACATGACCATGATGGATCAACAGTTTTCCAATGTAAATGATCATAATACTGCTATCACAAAAATGAAAAACAATAAGTTTTTAAAGCAGGTTTGCCTTCTACAAATTGTAAACAGATGTTTTACATTTTGTACATTGATTATTTACTACATCATTAATTCCTTAAAAAACCAGCATTTTCTGTGGTTTTTCTGCTTGAAATATTTTTTTTCGGCTTTACTTTTATTTCATGAACCAGTACGCAGCTCTCGAGGTAGGAATGAAAATTAAAAAGTGGAGAAATTTTAAAGATTACAAACAGGAAGTGTTTGCAAAAGAAATCGGCATCAGCCGCATCATGCTAAGCAGGTATGAGAACGGAAGGTCAAAAGTTTCGATTTTGCAATTGCAAAAAATTGCAATGTTGCTGGATGTGGAGATTTCCGTCTTATTATAATGGCCAATAGCTGTGTGCTATTGGCCATCAAGTTTTAATTTATCAAAAAAAGCTTCAGCAGCTTTAAACATTCACCATTGCAGATTGTTATTGCCTGATCGGTATTAGTCCCCGTATACCCATGTCTACAACTGCATCTCCGTTTGTTGGGTCATAAGTTCCATTTCCATCGCTATCTATCCATTCAAAACTTTTATTGGTGCTTAAAGATACAATCACAGTAATATCATTTGTTTCATTTCCTGTAATAACCAATGGTGAAGCAAATTGGCCAGTGACTACGCATGAACCAGCCGGAATTGGCGAAGTTGCCTGCAAAGGATTTGGCACTGTAGTCGCTCCTGCTGGAGCCTGGCCAGAACTTAAATACCCAACACCCAGGTAACTTGTTTCAAAAGCCCAGTAGCCCTGGAGTTTATCATCATTTACCGTTATGATCGAATCCTTTACCTTGTAATCGTGTAGGTAAGTATTGAATCCGATAAAAGACGCAATGGTACCTGTTAGATCCTGCCCCAGGGTACGGTATTTAACATCATAATTCTGGTATGCCAGCGAAACCCGTAACCAGTTAAATGAACCTGCTGCCATTGATTTTATGGGCACGCTTAAAAAGGTTTCTCCATCTCCTTTGAGTACCGATTGATCAAAGTCAATTGCGTTGCTTCCCCCTGCAGTCGTTTCGGGTGCCCTGTACAAAACCGCACCTGAGCCAAGTGCAGTCCATTGGTCTGGAGCAAGCTCCACATAATGGGAACTCATCAGATTGAATTTGGGAGACTGTGCAGCATGGCCAGCAGGGAGCCCGGCAGCTACGCCAAAATTGTTTAGCCTTGCCTGAGTGGAATCAAATTTAAATACAAAATTGATCTTTGCTTCAGTGGTTGATGGACCAGGATCATCATTTTTATCGCAGGATGCTATTAAAACAGACAGTGCCACAGGCAGAGCAAAAGATTTCAGAAAATTCATATAATTATTTTAGCAGATGAAATTTAATAACAAGATACAGGAAAAAATATTGTAACAGGGTTCACAATAAAATGCTAAAACCAATTGATCATGGAGCATTGAAGATGGAAATGATCAGTGCTAACCTGTTTCAGTAAATCAATCAGGTGATTTTAATTTAAATATGGAAGAATGAAAACCGCACAATCGCAATTGTCAATTGTCAATTAATAATTATTGTATAATTGTAATGGTTCCTTTTCGCTCTACGGGGTTTCCTTTATAATCAATACCTGCAGCGATCCAGATAAAGGTAGATAAATTCTGCAAAGCTCCTTTAAACCTGCCATCCCATCCCCTGTTTTCATCCGGGGTACTGAAGACAAGCTGGCCATAGCGATTATAGATGCTAAAATATTTAAATGACTTTATACCTACCGGGAAAGCTCGTATAACATCATTCAATCCATCACCATTTGGCGTGAATGAATTGGCAACATAGATCTCCGGGCCCTTGTATGTTTTTACATTGATGGTATCCTTCCCAATACAATGTTCCGGCGTATATGCAGTAACGATAAGATCAGTATTTGCGGCAGTAAGCTTCGCGGTGGGGTTCCATATCAGTGGATTGCTCAAACCGGTTGCAGGGCTCCAGGCGTATTCAACAAAACCAATATGATTTATATCCAGGGCAAATAACCTTAAGGGCTGGTTAATGGCAACTACAGTATCATGACCTGCAAAAAGTTTCGCCGGTGGTAGTACCGTTACTTTTACCGGTGAGCTTCTAAGTGATTTGCACCCATTTGCATCCGTTATATCAAGGTTATAGGTGATGGTAGAAGGATTTGTTACAATTGGATTGCTGATAGAGGGGTTGGAAAGATAAGTGCTGGGATGCCAGACATAATCAATAGCTCCGCTGCCATTCAGTTGCGTTGTTCCGCCATTGCAAATCGTAAGATTTTCACCGGCATTTGCAATTGGTGCTGGATTTACGATCACTGTTACAGAATCTTTCAGCGTGCACACGCCCAAAGTGGCGAGAACATAATATTTTGTAGTAACAACAGGGTTTGCCGTTGGATGCAATAAGCTTGTGCTGTTTAATGTTGAAATTGATCCCGGTGCGGCTACGCTCCACACAACCCCTGTACCATTTGTTGATGCAGGTAATACTACACTCTTGCTTTCGCAGATAACCGGGTTCACACCCGTGGCCAATGTAAGTGCATTGATAAAAGGAACCGTTACGCCCGGCATATCTTTACGGCAATTGTTTGCATCAAGTACCGAAACGGTAAAGGTATTCCCAGCTACATGGAAAATATTGCTTGTTTGAAAAGTTGTTCCATTCACCGAATACCTGTAAGGAGGTTTGCCACCGGTTGCACTGATTGTAATGGTTCCGTCTGATGGCGTTGTGCAGGTTGCGGCGACTGTTGCTGCATCTGTAATAACAAGGTCGGGAAATGCCTGGATAACTGTTACGGGTACACTATCCTTACAACCACTTCCATCTGTAATATGCAGCATATAATCTCCAATGACCAGGTTACTAAAAGTACCGCTTGCCTGGGGAGGCCCCTGGTTAATTGAATACTGAACAGGAAGGTTGGTCCATTCTGCCCCGCCCGAAACCACGATCTGACCCGTGGCTGCATTCTGGCAATTTACATTTGCCTGGCTGTTAAATTCCAGTTCTCTCCATCTGAGCGTGACAGAATCTCTTCCATGGCAAGTACCAACGTTTGCCGTGCAAATGAAGCTGACACCGCTCGCTACCGGTGTTGCCATTGGATTGCTGATCGAATAATTATTTAACCCTGGCGTATTGTCCCACTGAAAAGTACTCCATGCTGCAGAAGCTTGTAATTGTATAGAACCATACTTACAAAAATATACACTGTTTGCAGGTATGATACTTAGTGTGTCATAGTCCCTGATTTGAATAATAGTGCTGTCAATAGGAGTGGCGGAGGTAGAACATCCGGCGCCTGCGTAAACCTTTATATATTCAATTCCTTCCAGAGTATTATCTATTGTGGGAATTACTTGTACAACTACCATTGAATCATTTGCAGGGATTGTAACCGTGGTTGGTAACATTTGCATATCAACTCCGTTGATTGCAGTTCCACCATAGGAAAGCTGAACATCAAGGGGATAATTGGCGACGTGTGGCCTTTTGATGGTGAAAGAACCTGTAACACAACCTTCAACGATATAGCTGTTGTTCGTATTGTCTGTTTGTGTATTGTTGGTTAATGTAACTATGTTAGATGTAAGGCTTTTTGCTTCAAGGAAAACGCCGGTATCGAGCGACCAATCCTGGAAATCTGCTACCACCAATTTTAAATGATACACATTACAGGGTTGTACCTGGCTATAAGCTGTAAGTACAACGGTATGGCCATCATGTGTAAAATAGGTATTGCTGGTATTGTCAACATAGTAGCCGGGATTATTGATGCAATCATCCAAAGTATCTGTATGGTGCACATCGTTTACATTACGGATAGAAACCGGCGTACTTGTGCCCGGAACCAATGCGATATTTCTTGCACCGGTAATTCCGGGCCCGGAAATAAAAAAACCAAAAGCATCATTGTAAGTGCAAACATAGCCGGGATAATATTCTTCAGAAGAAAAAACATACCTGAATTTCACAGAGTCTCCAGAGGGAATGAAATCAAATTCCAATACACAGGCGTCATGCAATTCACCGAACACTGCACCGATGGCATCGGCAAGGTCCTGGTCACCTGGTAAATTCCATTGTGTGCTTGCAGCATTACCCAAATCATCTGCCGGAGTTATCCCATCTCCGTCCGTTCCTACATAGTCTAAACCTGATGTTTTTGCTCTTCCATCTGTTAATACAATCCCACTGTCTATATTAATATTTGTAAGGCCGCCCAGATTTCTAAATGTCCCTGCCATAAGCGAATTACCTGTAAATGTAACATTACTAATAGTAACGCCATCGCCTACCAGCTTTTGAGCAAGTGCCAATGCACTTGGTTCATTGGTTATTATCAACTGGGCGTTACAAACCCCACAAAAAAACAAGGCGTAAAGTAGAAATGTTATAAACTTCATGTTGTGTAGGAATAAGCAGTTAAAGAGTGTTGTAGGGGTACACTAAGATAATCATAAAATTCCAACATACATAGAAGCCCGGAAAATTTTCCGGGCTTCTATAATAAGCCGATCAGGTTGGGCATTTTTGTAATCGATATCCTATATCCTTCACCTTTTTTAGGTTACCTCAATATCGTAAGATCGGTCTTCACTGTTCGTTGTTTCCCGCTTAATAATGTAAACTCTATCACCGCATAATATGTACCATCAGGAAGCATTTTGCCGCTATACCGCCCATCCCATGTATTCCGGTAATCGCTGGATTCGAATACCTTACTTCCATACCTGTTAAATACATGCACAGCTACATTTTTCAGGCAAATGAAATCATCGTATACCTTCCAGACCTCGTTGATGCCATCTCCATTGGGTGTAAAGGCATTTCTTACATTGATACAATTGGGAACTACATTGATGAAAAGCACATCTGATGCAGTACAACCGGTAGTATTTGTTACCGTAATGGTATAAGAAGCTGCGCCGTTTGTCAGTACCGGGGTGATAACAGGATTAAGAATATTGGTGGCACTCAATCCTTCAGAACCCGTCCAGGCAATGGTTGAAATATTTGTATTGGCACCAGCAACAACTGCTAAAACCTGGGTGCTGCCACCTGCATCGATATTGATGGGCCCGCCTGCATCCACTGTCAGATTTGTGCTAACCAATACCTGCACAGCTGCAGTTTGCACGCATCCACCCAAAGTTGCCGTAACCGTGTACGTAATATCGTCGTTCGGTGTTGCGATGGTTGACTGCCCATTTGGTGTAGCCAGCCCGGTGGTTGGCGACCATGTATAAGTATCTGCCGTACTCGTTGCAGTAAGCAAAACAGATTGGCCTGAACAGATCGTTGTATCAGCACTCACAGTTAAAGTAAGGTCATTTATAAATGGAACTACCACGCCCGGGAAAATGGCGGGGCAATTATTGGCATCTGTTACAGTGACGGTATAGGTATTTGCCGGAACATTAAAAACATTACCTGCTTGAAAAGTTGTACCATCAATGGAATATTGGTATGGAGCCAATCCTCCACCAGCCGTAACCGTTATGCTACCAAGGGAAGTAGTAGCGCAGGTTGCATTTCCAATTGTGTTGTTATTAATAACAAGATCAGGATATGCCTGGATTATATTTACCGGCACACTATCCATGCAACCGCTGGCATCACTGATATGCACCATATAGCTTCCAACAACAAGATTATTAAAAGTGCCGCTCGCCTGGGGAGGCAGATTATTTATTGAATATTGAACCGGGGGATCTGTCCACTCAGGGCCGCCCGAAACGATCAACTGGCCTGTGGCAGCACCCTGGCAATTTACATTTGCCTGGCTGTTAAATTCGAGGTCTTTCCATTGGAGATAAATTGAATCCCTGCCGTTGCAGGTTCCAACATTTGCTGTACAAATATAATTTACACCACTTTGAACAGGTGTTGCGATCGGGTTTGCTACTGTATAATAATCTAAACCAGGTACGGCATCCCAAACAAAAGTACTCCATGCTGCTGATGCCTGCAATTGTATAGAACCGTTCCTGCAAATAAATGCCGTGTCAGCCGGAGATATACTAAGCGTGTCATAATCCCTCAATTGTATAACGGCGCTGTCAGTAATTGCAATCGAACACCCGGTACTTACATATATTTTAATTGTTTCAATGCCTTCAGGAATGTTATCAACGAGGGGAATAACGTTTACGGTTACCACAGAATCATTGGCCGGGATAGTAACAATTGCTGGCAATGTTTGCATATCAACACCATTGGTGGCTGTTCCGCTATACGTGATGGCCACAGGAAGCGGCAAATTTGTTACGGTCGGCCTTTTAATCGTAAAGGATCCAGTGATGCAACCCTCAACTATATAACTGTTATTCTGTGCATCGGTCTGTGTATTATTGGTCAATCCCACAATATTGGAAGTGAGACTTTTTGCTTGCAGGAAAACCCCGCTGTCATAGGCATCATCCTGCACATCTGCAATCACCAGTTTTAAATGATAGGTCTGGCAAGGCTGCACTGCAGCAAGTGCTGTTAATATCACTGTATGGCCATTGTGCGTAAAATTTACATTGGTTTCATTGTTGGTATAAAACTGCGGATATGGTGCACAACCCTGGTCGTTTATATTATGAATAGTCACCGGGTCAATAGTTCCGGGGATCAATGCGATATTAGTTTTTACAGGAAATCCGGGGCCCTGGATGAAGAATGCAAATGCATCATTGAACAAAGTTCCCCCACCTATCGGGCAGGCAAATTCAGGATACTCTTCAGAGCTGAACACGTAATTGAATTTTACGCTGTCGCCTGCTGGAATGAAATCAAACTCCAGGATGGTTGCATCATGAGTTGTCCCGGGCAGGATATTAATAAGCTGTTCAAGATCGGCGTCACTTGCATTGTAATTCACCTGGTTACTGGCAAATGCGAGGTCGCTGAAATCATTGGCAGGTGTTATACCGTCACCATCCAAACCAATTTCAAAGTTTGTAGGAGACACTGTTTTGGCACGGCCGTTTGTTAATACGATTCCGCTGTCGAGACCAATGGAAGTACCTGAAATATTCCGGAAAAAACCTGTGGATATTGAATCGCCGCTAAGGGTTACATTACTTATGGTAACACCATCGCCTACCAGTCGTTGGGCCAATGCCTGCCCGTTGTTTTGGTTTGTTATTACTAACTGTGCGTGGCTTATGCCCGCAAATAGAAATGCTGCGAATAGGAATAAAATTTGCTTCATGTGTATAAGGGATATGCAGTTAAAGTAGTCTCGGGGGGAACACTAAGGTAAATATAATATTTTAACATACAAAGAAGCCCGGAAAATATTTTCCGGGCTTCTTATGCCGGTCTATCCGGCAGACTGTAAATTCAGATCAATTAAATACTCAAAGTACTCAATACGCTGTTCATACTTCTTACAGCTTCAGCACTTTTAAGCATAGCCGCTTTTTCTTCGTCATTTAATTTATAATCTACTATGGTTGACCAGCCATCTTTACCAATGATAACAGGAACGCCTATGCAAATATCAGTAAGGCCGTACTCACCCTCAAGATAAACGCAGCAAGGCATCATTTTCTTTTCATCCCTTACGATCGCTTCTACCAGTGAAGCTCCCGCGGCACCCGGTGCGTACCAGGCCGAGGTGCCCAACAAACCCGTTAGAGTAGCACCACCAACCATTGTATCAGCGGCCACTTTTTTAAGTGCTGCTTCATCAAGGTAATTGTCAGCCGGGGTACCGCAATAAGTTGCCAACCTTGTAAGTGGGATCATTGTGGTATCGCCATGCCCGCCTACAACTGTAGCCTGCAGGTCATTTGGGGAACAATTCATTGCCTGGCTGAGGAAAAAACGGAACCTGGCGCTATCAAGAAGCCCACCCATTCCAATGACCCTGTTCTTAGGAAGTCCACTGGATTTCAATGCCAGGTAGGTCATAGTATCCATTGGGTTGCTGATGACAATTATGATAACATCAGGTGAATATTTTAAAAGATTCTGGGTAACTGTTTTTACGATGCCGGCATTGATGCCGATCAATTCTTCACGGGTCATTCCCGGTTTACGTGGAATACCAGAAGTGATAACTGCCACGGTACTTCCTGCCGTCTTCGCATAATCGTTGGTGCTGCCAACAATTTTTGTATCAAAACCTTCTATCTGGGCGGTTTGCATAAGGTCCATCGCCTTTCCTTCAGCCACACCTTCTTTAATATCAACCAAAACAAGTTCATCACAAAGTTGTTTGCGGGCGATATTATCAGCACAGGTTGCTCCTACGGCCCCTGCACCTACTACAGTTACTTTCATAATATGTTTTTTAAAAATTGAATGACGTTTGCGGCGCAAATGTAAATGAATAAATATTTTGAATGCAGTGGTATTAGAAATAATTTTTATCGTAGATCTACGATTCACTTATCATCATCATCGTAATTTTACTAAGTAATTTTCGGACATTACGTTTAACCTTAATGCTTCAAAGCATTACCTTTATTTTGCCAAAACGCATGGCTTACCTCTTACCAAACAATGAAACCGAAATTAATAATAATCTTATTATTTATGCAGGCAGCCTGCTTCGGTTTAAGTATTTCCCCAAATCTTACCGCTTCCTATGACCAGGAAAAAAAGGTTATAAAATTAAGATGGCAAAACACCGATAGCCGGACCACAAAATTTATTCTGCAAAAAAGCGAAAATAATTATAACTGGGCCGACCTGTACAGTATCGAAATCAGCAATTTTAGTGAAAGTAAGATAGAAAAATATACCGATCAGCAACCCGGGCCAGGCACCAATTATTACAGGTTAAGACAGATCATTGATTCAAACCAAATTGAATATTCCCCGGTAATTATGGTCGTGATGGGCCAGGCCACTGGCAGCTGGATTATTTATCCTGTGCCGGTATTGAATTTACTACAGCTACAATACACGGGGAGTGACCCAATAACCGGAGTAATATCTGTGTTCATCCTTAATCCATACGGAAAAATTCTGCTCAGGTTAAGAACTTCATCGCTTAGCAGGTCTATTAAAATACCTGTATCCAATCTTGGAAAAGGTTTCTATGATGTAAGGATCATGATTGGGGATAAGCTGGTTTGGAATCAACGGATCGTAAAATAACTTTTACGTAGTTTCCCCTCATTGAACATTCAATATAGGATTAGGTAGAATAAGCGCAAACTGAAGTCAGCCTTAAGTTTCGAATGTAATAAAGTTCGAATTCTATCAGTACCTGCATAAGGCGCATCTTTCCGTCGGGTTGCGACGTAGTCGCAATTGT
>JBDSBG010000226.1:0-43146 GCA_039921685.1 Ferruginibacter sp. | reverse complement strand
ATCCGTTATGTAAATGATTTTGAGTATGAAAAAGCCATCGCAGATATGAACAGGAGCCTTGCTGATAATATTGAAACGATCTTTCTTACCTGCCTTCCCCAATACACTTCCGTAGCGTCTACACTTGTACGTGATGTAATCAAGAATGGGGGAGATGTTTCCAAATTTTTACCGGAAGCTGTAAATCAAACTATCAATAAAAAATAATCCATCATTTGAAAACTGCTATCTGGTTTAATAAGGATCTGAAATTAGATGATATCAAATCGATAACACCCAACACTATGGGAGAATACCTTGGTATGAAATGGGTGGACCTGGGCCCTGATTACCTGAAAATTTCCATGCCTGTGGATGACCGTACCAAACAGCCTTATGGATTATTGCACGGGGGAGCCAGTTGTGCACTTGCAGAAACAGCTGGTAGTGTGGCCTCTCATTTTGTAACTGATCCTACTAAAAACATTTGTGTAGGCCTCGAAATAAATGCCAATCATTTGCGCAGTGCAAAAGAAGGATTTGTTACTGCTACCGCATCCCCATTACATATTGGGGCCACAACACATGTTTGGGACATAAGAATTCATGACGATCATGGAAGGCTGATTTGTGTGAGCCGGTTAACGGTAGCAATTTTAAAACGAAAGCAGTAGTGTTCAAATTGTTCAGGGAGTATCGAAAAATTCCGACATCACATCTTTGATCGTGCTGTAAGTATTCGCCATGGGCTTTTTTATATCTTTTGTCTTAAACCATTTTATCTCCGTAATATCTTCTTCAGTTTGGGGCTTAGGGTTTTGCTTGCCTGCACAGGTAAAATAAAACCAATGGCTTATTTTTAAAAAATGTTTTCCAAATTCATCGTAGATATGATAGGTATCGGCAACCGGTTTTTTTAATGTAAGATTTTTTACAGCTGTTTCTTCCTCAATTTCACGCATGGCGCATTCAGCAGCCTGTTCCTTTTTCTCCATCTTCCCTTTTGGCAGGTCCCATTTCCCTCTTCTGAAAATAAAAAGAATATCCTTTTCTTCATTTTGTACAATTCCTCCAGCAGCTTTAATCACAGTAAAGTGCTTGAAGAACGCTTTCTTTAACTTTTCCAGGTCAGGGCTTAAAATGATTCCTGCGTGAAAATTTTCTTTTTTTATTTCATGCATCATTGAATTGATCGCATTGGACGATAATTCATCCACAAACACTACATCGGGGTGATGACTCAATTCTTTTAATGACTCATCCATTTCATTACACAAATACAAAGGCTTGTCTCCAAAATAAATTTTTAACTGCATAAACTGATTTTACACGGTAAAAATAAACCTTTGCATTCATCCACAGCTTTTTCAGGAAATCTTCCAGCCCGCTCGTCTTAGAATCGTATAAATCCTGGTTATATTTGCAACATGACCAACGAAACAGCCGTAGCTGAAAAGCTGCTACAGGTGCAGGCAGTGAAATTGAATGTAGAACATCCCTATAGCTGGGCAAGCGGCTGGAAAAGCCCTATCTACTGCGATAACCGAAAAGTTCTGTCATTTCCTTATGTCCGTGATTTTATTAAAAGTGAGCTTTGCAGTGTTATATTTGAAAAATATCCGGAAGCTGATGCACTTGCCGGGGTAGCAACTGCCGGCATTGCATGGGGAGCGATGGCGGCCGACCAGTTAAAACTACCGTACATGTATGTACGCCCAAAGCCCAAGGAGCATGGGATGGGAAACCAGGTAGAGGGCGCCTATGAAAAGGGGCAAAAGGTGCTCGTAATTGAAGACCTGGTATCAACCGGTAAAAGCAGCCTCCAGGTCTGCGAGGTATTACGAAATGCAGGGGTAGAAGTGATTGGCATGGTCTCTATTTTCAACTATGGTTTTAGCGAGGCAACAGATGCCTTTAAAACCGCCGGAATAAATTTATCATCACTTACAAACTATGAGATCTTAATAGACCTGGCTATAACTAAAAGGATCGTAAGCGAGGCGCAGTTAAACACATTATTAAACTGGCGTGCAGATCCCTCTTCATGGACAGGCACAGCATAATTTATTAACCTATCAACATAAAATCTACATGAAGCAATTTCAGTTAACGATCCTCGCTATTACATGCCTTATAACAACTTCTTTTGCCCAGCAAAAAGTGAACGACAAAGCGGTAATTAAAACACCTGAAGCTACCTGCGAGCTTTGTAGAGAACGAATCGAAAAATATGTTAGTCGCCAATACGGGATACTCAGCGTGGTTGTAAATATAAAAAATAAAACCACTACCGTTGCCTGGATAACTGATCGTACAAACATTGAGGAGGTTAAAACCAATATAGCAAATGCCGGTTTTGATGCAGATGATGTAACAGCTGAAGAAACTGCCTATAAAAAACTTCCCCGGGAATGTAAAAAAGTTGGAAATGCACAGGTTGCTGCGGATTCACTTAAGCATTGATCTTTTCCCATGCAGATGGAAATGTCCTCATAAGTTTCCCACGGGCCCGTAAGTATGGCGTATTCATTGCCGGGACTTCTACTTTGAGGTTTTTTTGCTGAGATAAAGTGTATGGAAAAAATCGTAAACAACCGTCGTCCAAGGAGTGCCTGTAACAAGATTTTTTAAAATGAAAACTGCTGCAAAGTCTGGTAATTCATATCAAATGTTTTATAAACTCCCCCTTTTCCAACCCGCACTTTCCCGGTTACTTTCACCATTACCTGCTTATTTAAAAGGCTCATGAGTCCGTTTTTCAGGAGATTTTTCATTTCGAGTTCTACTTTAAGGGGTATGGAAAAAGCCTCCCTTTTTGGGATCTTTACCTGTAGCTCCTGCGAAGAATGACCCAGGAAAGTGCTATCCACATAAATGTCCAGGTCAGTCCGGTTGAGCTCCAGGCTAAAATTATTCGGGTTATAATATACTACGTCAACTTTAAGATTGGCGCCGGAGAAACCAATGTTCTCCACCGATAAATTTTTAAACTCCCGAAATTCAAGGTCTTTCGGTGTGCCGCATGATGAGAAAAAAATGCAAAATGCCAGGCTAACTCCCAGGACCTTCAAAAAATGGTTGCTTAGATTCATAAATAAATTTCAGCCTGCAAGATATGGAAAAGGCCAAAGGCCCAACGCAAACCGTGACTTTTAACATGGAACTTACAATCTTACCTGATATACAAATCAACAATCTAAAGTTGAAATGCTACCCCGTTAGCACGTTCTCATGTCAGGTATGAAAGGGGGGATTGGGTTGTTGATCGTCATGTTGCACCAGTCTCACAAGATGCTTTTCGCAGGCGTTAATTTCTGCCAGAGCGATTTTACTCTTCTTTCCAGCACCATATTTATAGGCCCAAATTCTTTCAACAAAATCTGACAGCAAAGAAATAGTAAACTATGCCTCCACGGCCCATCATTGCAAAATTTCTAAGTGAAGATAAAGAGGAGAGTCATACTGGCAGTTGATTCGCCTGTTCGGATCAGCGAAATGCATTTTGGATTTTTGTCCGAAATATCTGTAGATCATTGAATCTCGGGTTGCCGGTTAGCCCACACGAGGGAAAAATGCTTGCTAAAAACTTTAATAAGTTGAATTAAACTAGAAAAATCTTTAAACTATTTTTATTAGTAAGCATGTAATATTTTAACTAATTGAATGATAACACATTGTTTTATTATTTGTTATTAAAATGCTCAAAAATATGAGATGAAAACCTCTTTCTTATCATTAAAAATTGCTTGTGACGTTAGATGAGTCTGATGATCAGTTAACCTATATAAAATTTTGAATATTAATACATCACAGCTAATACCTAATTATTAATTTAATTATCAATAATACATCCTGTTCATTTATAATCTATGAAATTCTTTATCTAGATATTAAGGGTTTCGAAACCAGCCTGGAAGTTAAATCTGATGAAGATTGTTGGGGTCTCACCCATGGTCCATTTGGGTTTTAAGACATAATAGGACATTTTGTCTCGTATTCAAGAAAGCCCCATTTAAATACCATGTCGAACAATTTGTGTAAGACTGCTTCAATTTTTACCCGGTCTTTTACGAATTCAAATTTAGATGCCAAAAAATTAAATGGTGTTCAGCAACGCTTTATGATTCCTAAATTCCAATGAATAAAACAGCCGAATCAAATTGATAAAAAATAAATTGTAGTAAATATTCTACAAAAAGCTTGCATTTGATAAAACTGTTTTCTATGTTTGTGAAAGAAATGAGAAATGGCCATTACCTCGGTTATCCTCTTTTCAACCGTACTCCAACTTCTTAGGTAAACTGTCTCCAAGTTCCCACGACTAAGCTAACCTCCAATGACCATTCACAGAATGATCAGTCCTGCGTAAGGCCGCATTAATAACCTCCAAACCACAAGAAGATGAAAAAAAATTTTACACTCTATGCAGTTTTGTGCCTTGCACTTAGCCTCGGAACGCTAAACGTTCAATCTCAAACAACTTTCCAATACAATTTCAATTCAACACCCACACTTTTATCTGGTACGGATAAAGCAGTGAACGCTGTGTACCGCTTTGCCAATGTAAGTGATGGTGTAGATGCCATCGTGACCATTGTTTCAGCTACTAATGGTGCAACCGTAGATATATTTGACGATAACACAATTACAAAGCCCGAAGGATTTTCCCCGAAAATAAAAGTGCCTGCAAATAAAACTGGCCTGGTTGAATTCCAGGTATGTTTTGTCGCTGCGGGAACAGTTACTAGTAATATACAAGACAGCTTAAATGCTACTGCCATCGATATAGATGGAAATGCGCAGATCAAAGAAATAGATGTAATTGATATGGGCGGCGGTGTATCTTCTTACCAACCCGGAACACCGGAAATTACCGTTGTACAGACCGGCACCAGCTTTACCGGAACAAATGTAGCAGGTAACGAATACGATGGGATTGACACTTCAGCCAAAAGGGTAATGTACACCGTCATTAATACTCAGGTTGGTTGTTTTACTTATAAATGCGGTGCTACAAATGCAAGCGGATCTTCCGTTAGCCGCCAGAAGAGCATTTACTTTAAGAATTTTGTTTACCCGCCCGCTGCGCCACTTCCGGTTAAATACCTGTCTTTTGATGCGGTGGCTTCAACAAAATCTGTAAACTTAAAATGGGCGACTGCCTGGGAAATGAACAACAGTCATTTTGAAGTGGAACGTTCATTTGACAGGGTAAATTTCAAAACCATTGCAGTTGTGCTTGATGGATTTACCGGGGCAGAAAATAGCAGGAATTACCAATGTAAAGATGACGCAGCCGAAATACAGGGCAAAGGAATCATCTACTATCGTTTAAAACAAGTTGACCTTGATGGCAATATTAACTACAGCATTATACTGGCTGTGAGATTTGAAAATAAGGCTGATGCGATCATGCAGGTATCTCCAAATCCATTTGTAAAAGAAATAACAGTCCGATTTAACACAACGATCGATGCAGTTGCTGAAATCCGCATCGTAAATATCTCCGGGCAAACTGTTATGACTAAAAGCGCTCCTGTTGAGAAAGGATATAATAATATACATATTGGGAACCTGAACAGGCTGGCAACCGGAATTTATGTTGCACAACTGGTTATTGATGGAAAGATGATCGAAAGCCAAAAGCTGGTCAAGAATTAAGAATTGTGAATGCAGGAACCAGGTTAAGGAAAATCTAAACTCATAATCTAAAAGCTCAACACAAAAACACGCATCATGAAAACAATAACAGGCATATATGCAAGGAATATTGAAACAGTGAAAAGAGTGATTGTGGAATGTAAGCAGCGCCTGATGAGAGCCCAGCCGATCCAGGGTTTCCCACATTACTGGGCGCTGATCCCCATTGAGCCTGCCAGCCTGATGCGTCATAAAAAGGATAACCACTAAAAAAATGAACGAACTATAAAAAGCCGGGTAATCGAATAAAAAATCCCCTTACCAATTACCGGGTCAAGATGTTTTCTTTGGGGGTTACAGAATCGAAAGGTTCTTAACAAAAGCCACATTTCTATGTGGCTTTTTTGCTTTGGAATGAAAGTAGTTAGTCATGTCCTGAGCATTTTTATATCCGGGATATTCGAGGTTATATGGCTGCCGTCAAATAACTATTTGATGAGACCGGTTCAGGGGATGCTGCAGTGTGCCAATCCAGGGATAATAACAATGTTGATTCGCTGTTGAGGTAGTCCCGACCAGAGTCGCCCTGGGTAGTTTCATAGCTTCTTTGCTACAGTACAACAGGTCTTTATGTAATTGTTGGAAGAATGTGGATTTTCTTTAATAAATTCGGGCTGCATTTCCCCTCCCATGATAATCTCATCCATGTAATTTTTGTATATTGCAAAACTGCTATTAATACTTTCAAATGAAGAAATATCTACTTATCCTTATCCCGTTTTTTTGTTTTATTAATTCCCATGCCCAGGATTTCTCCAACAAAGGGAAAGACTTTTGGGTTGGGTATGGTTATCATCAGATAATGACCAATGGAAATAGCGAAAAAATGGTCCTTTATTTTGCTACAGACCAGGTTACTAATATTACGGTTTCCGTGCCAGGTATAGGTTATTCAATGACGTATCCGAATATTCCCGCAAATACTGTTTTTACGTCAAATGAGATTCCCAATGGAGAACCCTTATTTACCATTGCAAACGATGCATCTCTGCAGGAAGAGTCGACAGCTCCAGAAAACAAAGGAATTCATATTGTTGCAGACAAGCCAATCGTTGCTTACGCACACATATATAATCAGAATGTCTCGGGAGCCAGTATATTATTCCCTACTAATACCTTGGGTAAAGAATACTATTCAATTAATTATGATAATGTTTCAAACTCACCAAATGCCAATTGCTGGTTTTATGCGATTGCAACAGATACCGGTGCTACCACGATTGAAATAACGCCTAGTGCAAATACCATTAACCACCCTGCAGGGATTCCATTCACAGTTAACCTTACGCAGGGCCAGGTTTACAACGTAATGGGCGAATTGACAGGAGGCGGGGGAGGCGGTGTGAATACCGGTGTCGATCTTACAGGCTCAAAAATCAAGAGTATTTCATCCGGAAGTGGTGGCTGTAAAAAGATCGCAGTGTTTTCCGGGAGCGGAAGGATAGCAATAAGTTGTAACGGAACAGCACCCTCGTCTGATAATTATATGGTGCAAGCATTTCCCAAAGCAGCCTGGGGTAAGAAATTTTTGACCGTACACACAAGTGTTTTAACGAATAATATTTACCGCATCTGTGTGTCAGACCCAACCACTGCCGTTACGGTAAATGGCGCACCAATTGCCGTTCCGTTGCAAAATAATTTTTATTACGAACTGGCACCAACTGCTGCGCAATTGAAAATAGAAAGCGATTACCCGGTTACGGTAGCGCAGTACATCACCTCCCAAAGTGCATGCGGAAATACCGGAGGCGGATCAGCAGGCGACCCGGAAGTTATATACCTCAGCCCTGTTGAACAAAACATTGCAAAGGTTTTGTGGAACGCCACACCCAACAATGCCATTACACAGCATTATTATAATGTGGTTATCCCAAATACAGGAACTGCAATCAGTAGTTTTAAGCGGGATGGTGTTGCAGTAAATCCAGCTTTATTTGTAGTGCATCCACAAGATCCCGGTTTTTCATATTTGATCCAGGCTGTTACCCAGGGCCAGCACGTTATTGAATCTGATTCTGGTTTTAACGCCATCGCATACGGTTACGGAAATTTTGAATCCTACGGTTACAATGCAGGAACTAATATCAAGGACCTCTACAACCGGCTGGAACCAATCAATCCATTGAGTATTTCGCCAGACCCGGTTGCCTGTACAGGAACACCATTTTATTTCAGTGTCACTTTTCCTTTTCAGCCAACTTCATTGATCTGGAATTTTCACAATAGCCCATTCTTACAACCCAATGCAAATACAGTAACAACTCCCGATCCATCGCTTATATTGGAAAGTACTTATTTCATTGGAGCAAGACAGGTGTGGCGATATAAACTTCCAAGCCTTTATTGGTATATACCAGCCAACAGTAATCCTGGTTACCCGGTTACAATAACTGCCGGAACCACAAATGCTGAAGGCTGCGGTAATAGCTATGAAAGAGATTTTGACCTGGCCGTATATGATCCACCTGTTGCCAATTATACCTGGACAAACAATGGTTGTATCACAGACAGCGTTCGTTTTACGGATGCCACTGTATATGTTGCAGGAACCTATTCATACAAATGGTACTGGAATTTTGGAGATGGCACTACTGACAGTGTGAGAAATCCACGTCACCTTTTTGCAACACCGGGAACTTATAATGTTAAGTTTGCTATGATCAGCAATGTTGGTTGTTTGAGTGACACGTCCAACCAGGTTGTTGTCATTAGTCCATTGCCAACTGCCAGTGTCGCCGGCACTACAGCGGTTTGCCAGAATTCGCCCGCTCCCAATGTCACCTTCAATGGAATACTCGGCACGCCACCTTTTACTTTTACCTATCATATAAACAGCGGCCCTGATCTAACGGCTACGACTAACAGCAACACAGCCACCGTCCCTGCGCCAACCAGTACCGTCGGATCATTTGTTTATACGATTACGGGTGTGCAAGGTCAAAACTGTTTCCAGGCATCCGCTGCAGCACCCATCACAGTTACAGTAAATCCATTGCCTACAGCAACGATAAGTGGAACTACAGCAGTTTGCCGGAATGCGCCATCACCAAACATAACTTTTACTGCAGCCAATTCAACAGCACCCTATAAGTTTACTTATAAGATCAATGGCGGACCGAACCTGTTTGTCACAACCACAGTTGGAAACAGTGTAACCGTAGCCGTTCCTACTGGCACTGCAGGTACATTTATATACAGCCTCGTGAGCGTGCAGGATGCAAGTACAACCGCTTGTGTGCAGGCACAGGCCGGCACAGCAACTGTTACAGTAAATCCCCTTCCAACGGCAACGATTAGCGGAACTACTTCTGTATGTTTGAATGCACCCGCTCCAAACGTGACATTTACTGGTGCCGGCGGCACAGCACCTTATAAATTTACTTACACTATCAATGGCGGGCCCAACCTGCTTGCAACAACAACAAGCGGAAACAGTGTTACCGTTATAGCTCCTACATCTACGGCAGGCACATTCACTTATGCTCTTCTCAGCGTCCAGGAATCGGGTGGAACAACCTGTAGCCAGGCGCAGGCTGGTAATGCAGTTGTAACCATATTCCCACTGCCAATAGCCGACTTTACTTCAAGCAATCCTTCTTGCGAAAACAAGACAATTAATTTCACAGATGCTTCTGTACCAAATGTTGGAAGCCTCAATGAATGGCATTGGGATTTTGGAGATCTTTCGCCGATCGTAAACACGCAAAACCCAACACATACTTTTGCTGCAGCTGGAACTTACCAGGTAAAACTTTATGTAAAAACAACGAATGGTTGCCAAAGCCCGCTGCTTACGAAAAATGTAATTGTGAATTCGAAGCCGCTTGCAGGCTTTATTGATCCTGAAGTTTGCCTGTCGGATATATTTGCTCCTTTCACAGATACCAGCACGGTAGCAGGTGGTACCATCGCTACCTGGCAATGGAATTTTGGTGATCCTGGCAGTGGTGCATTGAATACATCGAACTTACAAAACCCAACACATACTTACAGTGTAACAGGGATAAAAAACACAACGCTCATTGTAACCAGTAATTTCGGTTGTAAGGATACCGTACTTCAATCATTCTACATAAATGGTACGATACCGTTGGCAGGGCTTACTGTACAAAATGAAAATGCTTTGTGTGCAAATGATTCTGTAGCGATCCAGGGAAGTTCAACAGTTGATCTTGGTAATATCGTGAAGGTTGAGATTTATTGGGACAATCTTGGTGCCCCCGGGGTATTTGAAACAGATGATGTGCCTACTCCCGGTAAGGTGTATACGCACCTTTATCCGAATTTCCAGGCTCCGCCGCTCACAAAAAATTACCAGATCAGGTTCAGGGCTTATTCAGGAATATCCTGTGTTAATGATAAATTCAAGGACATCGTTATTAATTCAGCTCCGAAAGTTGTATTTAATGCAATTCCCGATACCTGCCTCTATGTTTCTCCATTTCAGTTAACAGAAGCAAGTGAAACAAGTGGTATTGCAGGAACATTTGTGTACACAGGGCCGGGAACTTCTGCCACAGGGCTTTTTGATCCATCATCGGTAGGGCCAGGCGAATATACTATACACTATACTTTTACGGCCAATACCGGTTGCATGGATTCGGGTCAAAGAACGATCAGGGTTCTTGCTCCACCTACCGCCAATTTCGGGTTTACAAGGCCCGGTTGCCAGGCACAGAATATATCTTTTTCTGATTCCTCCAATGCTACGGCAGGAACCATTACAACATGGACCTGGGATTTTGGAGATGGAAGTGGACCGCTCGTCAGGAATACAGGTGCCACATTTACGCACCAGTTTGCAGCTTCGGGCACTTATGATGTAACGTTGATGGTAACCACGGGTTATGGTTGTAATAGCCTGGTAAAACATATCCCGGTGCTGATCTCTCCACTGCCGGTGGTAGATTTTAGCTTTACTGATACGGCATGTTTACCAAATGCGTTGATTCAATTCAACAACCTTTCTTCCATTTCAGATAATAGCGAAAACAGTTTTATTTACACATGGACATTTGGGGATGGCAGCCCTGTTGATCATTCCGTAAACCCATCACATATTTATAATAATGTTGGGCCATACATTGTAAAACTGGCAGTACAAAGCAATGCACAATGCATATCTACAAACATAAAAGTATTAAATACAATCCACCCACGGCCTGATGCTGATTTCAATTTCAATAAAGCAAGTGTATGTGTTGGCAACAATGTTGGTCTGCTGGACCTGAGTGATCCCAAAGACGGCAGCGTTACCCAATGGTACTGGAATTTTGGTGATTCGCAAACTTCGGCAGAACAGGCGCCTGTATATACTTATAACTCTGCTGGTACTTACGTAGTGAATCATTCCATTGTAAACAGTTTTGGTTGCGCAAGTGATACCACTCCTAAACCGTTTACCGTGTATGCTTACCCGGTAGTGAATGCAGGTGAAGATAAATTAGTGCTGGAAGGGGAGACTGTCGTCCTTGATGCTACAGCAACAGGGAACGATTTACAATTTTCCTGGACAAGGGATGGAAACGTTACTACCGACCTGCGCCTTAACAACAGCACGATCCTGAACCCGGTGTGCACACCAATTGAGGAAACAAATTACACACTAACGGTAACTGGTAAAGGTGGATGCCCTTCAACAGACCAGGTTAAAGTGAAAGTACTTAAGATACCAAGGATACCAAATACTTTCTCACCAAATGCTGATGGTACAAACGATCGATGGAACATTGAGTACCTGAAATCATATCCTGCAGCAAAAGTGCAGGTATTTACAAGAACCGGCCAGTTGGTTTTTGAATCAAAAGGGGTTTATCAGCCCTGGGACGGAACAATTAAGGGGAAAGCTTTACCTATAGATACTTATTATTATATCATCGAACCAGAGAGTGGCAGGAAACCTGTAACAGGGTACGTAACTATTCTTAAGTAGGAAGTTGATGTCTGATAGATTGAAATTAAAAATTCGGAATGAGCTTGAATGAAAAAAATGAATGGTTATCACAACCATTCATTTTTGGTATTCATTCTTATTTTTTACAAGCCAGGAAAAGCCAGACCTTTAATCAAAATCAAAGAAGCACATTGACGATTAATAGGGACAATTATTACGAGCAATTAGTTTTAATTTCGTGTAAGCAACCCGGTTGTCAACCATTCAACCTGCGGATACAGCTACCATGAAATGTATTAACACCGGAAAATGAAAAAGATCTTTCTTTTTGTAGTCAGCATAAATATCTCAATATTGTCTTTTGGCCAGGCAAAGCCTTCGTACACTCAATATATTTTAAACAATTATATTCTTAATCCTGCCGTAGCCGGGATAGAAAACTATGCCGATATAAAATTAAGTTACCGAAACCAGTGGACAGGTATCAATGGTGCACCCGTTACGGCCTATGCCAGTATTCACGGACCCATTGGAAAAAAGGATCTACGAACCAGTTCTACTTCGTTGCCGGTACATGGGCAGAATCCCCGGGGCAATACTTATTGGGACCAGTATGCCGCTCCCGCCCCCCATCATGGAATTGGAATGACAGTGTTGAATGACAGGGCAGGGTATATTGACCGTTGGTCCATCTATGCAACCTATGCGTATCACAAACCCTTGGGTGCTAAAACAACATTGTCAGCAGGTATTAATCTGGGTGTATCAAGCGTGAGCCTGGACAGGTCTAAGATTGATTTCGCAAGCCTTAATCCCGATGACCCTGCAATAGGTTATTCTAGCGGTGAATTAAAAAAAGTGAAGCCCGAAATTGGTGCCGGCTTATGGCTTTATTCATCTAAATACTTTGCAGGTTTATCTGTCCTTAATATTATACCTGGGAAAAATAAATTTGTAAAAGATCATAAGTATGGAGCCACTTTTACCCCGAACTATTTTTTGACTGCAGGGTACAGGATCTTACTGACAGAAGATCTGAATTTAACTCCTTCGGTGATGCTGCAATACTGGCAGCCCCAATTATATGGCGTACATTTTAATGCAAAACTTCTTTATACCGACCTGTTATGGATTGGCGGCAGTTACCGTCATTCAAATCTTGTTGGTGGATATTCTGCCATGATTGGATTGAATGTTTCTAATATCAATGTCAGCTATTCTTACGAGGTAGCTACTACAAGCAGGCTAAAAACTTATACCGGCAATACCCATGAAATTATGATTGGCTTCATGTTGGGAAATAAATACGGTGATACATGTCCGAGGAATATTTGGTAGTAGTCAGCCCTCCCTGCCGGGCACTCTCAACCCGGAACTGATAAGGCTTTAATAGTATTACTGCATCACGGGAATATATCTTACCGGCAAAGAATCCGTCAATTGGCAAATGCTGTCAGCAAGACTAGGTTTTCTTTCTTTCAAAACGAATACAAGTTCGTCATGCCATTTGCCATTTTTTAATTTTACTTTATAAGCTTTTGTTACGGCTTCGTTGATTCCCGAAGATTCTTCCTGCACGATCATTTCCTTTTCTTCTGATTGAATATTTACTACCGGTACAGCATAGCCTACCTGAATATTCTTCGTCTCAGGCCTGGATATTGTTTTCTCAAATTGTTCCATTCTCATACTCATTTTCTTCACTGCCTGATCAAGTCCCTTTACCTGTGCGTCACTTGATTTTTTAGAAGCGGGGATTGCAATTGCAAGATGATTTGGAACATCTGTGATTGCAGGTATATCATCTTCCGCTAGCGAAACAAACTGAGGGATCGCTGCAATGATCTTATTGCTGTTATTGCTGCTTGTGTAATTTTTTACCTGCAACAGAATAAAAAAGTTGATCAGTAATGCTGAAATAATAACAGAAAACGAGAAAGCGCTGCGATTTTTTTTACTGAATGAAAGGTTGCCAGCCGATGTGAAGAACCGGATGCGTTGCAATAATTGTTTGTTTTTAAACACAGCTGCAAGAGGAAAGTAATTAATGTTCGTTTTGAACTTTGCCGTTTTCAGCAGGGTTTCTGCGTAAGTAACAACATGATACTGGTACTGCAAAACCTGTACATCACAATTCTTTTCTCTTTCGAGCTTTATTTTCTGTGCAATTATCTTTATAAATGGGTTGTAAAAAAATAATGTTTCTGTTACAACCAGCAACCAATTCAACAGGTAATCGTTGTTTTTTATATGGGTCAGTTCATGAATGATCAAAGATTCAGCCTCGGCAACACTCAGACGATTCAATAACGCAACCGGCATCAACAGCACGGGTTTCCAAAAACCAAAAGTGAGCGGAGTTGAAACAGCCTTGCTGAACCACAATGTTACCTTCCTGCCGATGCCAAATTCCATTGCTTTTTTTAAAGTAAATAATTTAAGGTCAATGGATGGCTTGATCAAAGTTGATTTGCATACAGCTTTAAACCGGTACCAGTTGTATATTAACTGGATCGTCTTGAAAAAAATAACAGTCGTATACATGGATATTATCCAGGGACATAGCTTTTCAATAAATGGTTGCTTTACCAACAAGGAGGAGAAGTTGTGCGTTAAACCATCCTTGTAAAAATTAAGGGAGCCACTGGAGTAGATCAGGAAAGTAACAATGGACATACCTACTTGAGTGAAGAGTAAGCCGTATAAAATATTCCTTTTAAAAGACGGCAATTGTCTTTTAACAAAAGGCTGTATAGCCGAATAGAATATCAGGAGCAGAGCACATTGCCATATGCTATGAAATAAACTTAAACAAAAGCTGTAAGAAAATTGGCTCATGAAACAGCGTTATTTATTTTTTCAATTTTAATTCGTCTATCAGCTCCTGGATTTTTTCCAATTCAGCATCAGTGCTGTCTGATTGGCCAAGGGCGTGTAAAACAAGATCTGCAGATGAACCCGCAAACAGGCTATCAATCATCCTTGTTAAAAACTGTTTTTGGGTTTTTTCTTTGCTGACCACCGGCGTATAAATATGCGTCTTGTTGCTATCATCTCTCGTTACGAGTTTCTTTTCAAACATGATTTGCATGAGCTTAAGGGTGGTTGTGTACCCGGCATCTTTTGTTTTACATAGCTCTTCATGAACCATTCTTACGGTTGCATTTTTCTTTTCCCACAATATGGCGAGTATCTCAATTTCACTTTCAGTGGGCTTTAATAATTTTGATTTGATCATAATACGATTTATTTCGTACAGCAATGTATGAATAATTTCGTAATGATAATTACCTTTTATCATTTTTTTTAGGAACCCCGTGAAATTATTTTGAAGATATTACCTGATAAGGATGAAGCTTCCTTTTGAAAAGATGGTTTCGCCGATATCGCAAATGGCCTCTACCAGGTAGACATAACCGGCAGGGCTTTGTTCCTTTCCGCGGAATCGGCCATCCCAACCAATATTTTCTTTATTGGGAGTATAATTTTTCATTTCATAAACGAGCTGGCCTTCTCTGTTAAAGATCGCAAAGCGTTTTATATATTGGATGCCTCTTGTTATTGGGCGATATATGTCATTACGGTTATCATTATTAGGTGTAAATGCACCCGGTAAAAACAGGTTTGCACCATTACATTCCACGAAGATTGTTATTCTATCCTGCGCAATGCAACCACTGTCTGAAATAACTTTCACAGTATAGGTTTTGGTTCTGATTGCTGTAGTTATTGGATCGGGGCATGCGGCACAGCTTAGCGAATCGGCCGGTGACCATAACCATGTTCTAATATTCGAACTGTAAGAAGGAGCCAGTGCAAAAGTCGCATTATAAGGATACACTTTATCCGGTCCGGCATTTACGGTGGGCGTTGATTTCACCACAAGCCTAATCTGCGCTTCGCTGCTAAAACATCCTGCTGAATCGGTAAGGAGTGCTTTATAAATAGTGGTTTGCTTCGGTGATGCCACGGGGTTGTAGATATTAGAACTGGATAAGGAAACAGCTGGCGTCCATGTAACAACCTTGCCTCTTGGCTCAACATCAAGCCTTATACTTCCACCGCCACAAAAAGAAGTGTCTGCGGTGAGTGGTGCGGCGTTAAAAGGATTGAATACTTTTACAAGCGCACTGTCCGTTGCAACACAATTAAAATTATTGGTGGCAGTCGCATAGTACCTTGTTGTTTGCAATGGGGCCATCGTCGCTGTATCACATGTGGGGCATATGTTAGCAATGCCGGGGCTCCAAAGAATATCATCGCTGGTATATCCAATAAGTGTTGTATTCTGTCCTTCACAAACCGTATCAAATTTTGGAATGATCCACAAGAACGGCATGGGCCTCATGGTAACTTTTTTGATTAATGAATCTGTGCAACCTGTAACATCCACTGCCACTAGTTTAACCCGGTAATTTTTTGGATAATTATACGTGTAAGGCTGGGGCTGAAAACTCGTGTCGTTCGATTCCACTCGTCCAAAATTCCAATACCATAGGTTTACCGTGTCTGAAGCCTGGAATGGATGGGATAAGTTGACAACGCTTAAAGGAATATTCAGGCAAAGGCTTTCGGGAGCGGTGAAGTCCAGCTGGGGCCCTCGCACAGTTATTATATGATCCAGGTGAATAGTATCCGGGCAATATTGAGGACCATTGTCTAAAATGGCCTGGCTATTGAAATGGCCTAAACTATCTGAGTGCACAATTGGAGCTGCATCGGGTGAAGGCCCTATTTCTTGTGCAAGGACATTCCATAAATAGGTTAAGTTAGGGTTCGAATAATTATTAATTATGGAAAAATGACTGTCTGTATTAATACAAATTGACTGGTCATTGTTCTTCATCACCGGGTTTGCAGTATAAATTTTCGTTTTGAATGAATCTATACAACCTGTAATATTATCAGTAATCAGTAATTTAATGCCGAAGATCCCGGATTGAGGATATGTGTGTGATACAGTATCAGGATTTGTTGAATAACCCTGGTTGCCGAGGCTCCAGTTAATGGTAGAAATATTTCCTACACTCGTATTGTCAAACAAAAAAGTTTTCTTGTCATTACAGGTATTCGCATATTTAAATTTGGCAATTACACCTATGATCTCGATCTGGAAACCGGTAGTGGTTCCGCGGCAACCATTAAAAACCGGTGTAACTGACACATCTTTAAATCCAAGGCTTGTGTACTTATGGTGGGCAGTAGTTTCTGTTACAGAAGTAATTGAATTTCCCCCGGTGAAATTCCAGTCATAGCGATTTGCGTCTGTGGCAACGGAAACGAATTCTGCTATGTCCGAACCGCAATAAACTGTATCGAGCGGGTAGGCGACCAGGTTAGTAGGAGGCCTTCCGAAAAATAAACTGTCATAGCGGAAAATATTAGTACATCCTTCTGTAGTAGTAACTGTTACTGTTGGAGAATAAGCTCCCACCTGGGTATAATCATGGGAGATCGTTGGTCCGGTAGTGGTCAGCGAACTACCATCGCCAAAGTTCCATAAATAATTACTGATTGTAATAGAAGCAGGCACGCTAACGGTGGCCCGCAGGTCAGTTGTCATGGGAACACAGCCGGTCAGGGGAGTGGTAATGGTGCCGGAAATCTCGGGTTTTACAACTTTTACGATCCTGCTGTCAGAAACGATGCAGCCTGTAGTGCTAACTGCCTGGAAAGTCACAGCGAATTCTCCGAAACTCGTATAGTTGTGTGCGATGGTATTGGAAGTACCTGTGACGGGTGCTGAACCATCTCCAAAATCCCATATATAACTGGAAAGGCTACCCGAACTTGATGCCGTAAAATTTACTGTACCGGGTTGGCACAAATAACTCCTGTCGTAATTGAAGCTTGCAGTTATGGAGGGATGGATGACAACATTCCTGGTCTTTTGGGCGGTGTTATTTTCATAGACCGTTATCAACCTTACGGTGTAAACTCCAGGCGATGTATAAGTTGTTATTGGATTAGCCAGATTAGACCTTGTGCCATTTCCAAAATCCCAGAGATAACCAACTGGCGAACCGGTTGATGTTTGGGTGAATTGAATGTCGGCTGGTAAACAATTACTACTACTACCCTGGAAACTGAAATCTGTGGATTGACCAAAGAGAAATTGGCATCCTACAGTACATAATATGAGTAATAAGTGTTTGATCAATGGGGAAGAACTTTAAATTTTAATAGGTTTCGTGACTTAACGCAACTTAATATTACAAAAAGAAAGCCAATTAACATAGTACCCTCAGTTTAATAAAAAACCGGCTATGTTAGCCGGTTTTTTACTGGGAATACCACCGTCGGTGATGGATTACGTTGATTATTAATGTTTCAAGAATTCGACGAAAAAAAGAGTACTCGTATTTTTACTTGCCCTTGATACGTATTTCTACGAACAAAAATAAGGGCTTTTACGAAAAAATACTTTACAAGCGCAGCATTTTTAAGACCTTATTTGTCGTTCGGGTACGGAACACTGTTATGACTTCCATCAGTAGTGTTCTGCATATTTTGCATGGTTTTTATCTGAGCTGCCCTGTTTGCTTCGATTTTATCGTGATGCAATTTTGCAAGGGTAGGAGCGATCACCAATGACACAATACTCATTAGTTTGATCAGGATATTCATCGACGGGCCGGATGTATCTTTGAAAGGGTCACCCACAGTATCACCTGTTACTGAAGCTTTATGCGGCTCTGATTTTTTATAATGCATTTCTCCATTGATCTCAACACCTTTCTCAAAAGATTTTTTCGCATTGTCCCAGGCTCCTCCCGCATTGTTCTGAAAAATCCCCATCAACACCCCACTAACGGTAGCGCCTGCCAGAAAACCACCCAATACTTCCGGCCCTAAGAGAAAACCAATGATGATAGGAGATAAAAGGGCAATAGCCCCCGGCAACATCATCTTTTTAAGTGAAGCTTCAGTAGATATAGCCACACATTTATCGTATTCTGGTTTGCCCTTGCCTTCCATTATTCCAGGGATGGTGCGGAACTGGCGACGTACTTCTTCCACCATTGCCATGGCTGCCTCACCTACTGCCTTAATTGCAAGTGAAGAAAAAATGAATGGGATCATACCACCTACAAATAAACCGGCCAATACATCGGCATGGTAGATATCAATACCATCAATTTTTGCAATACCTACAAACGCAGCAAATAAAGCAAGTGCGGTTAAAGCTGCAGAAGCAATGGCAAAACCTTTTCCACTTGCTGCAGTTGTATTTCCAACCGCGTCAAGGATATCTGTTTTTTCACGAACATCCGCAGGCAATTCACTCATTTCTGCAATTCCACCTGCATTGTCTGCGATCGGCCCGAATGCGTCGATTGCCAATTGCATTGCCGTGGTGGCCATCATTCCTGCGGCTGCTATTGCAACACCATATAAACCAGCACAAGCATAAGAACCATAAATACCGCCTGCCAACACAAGTATGGGCAGTAAAGTACTCTCCATTCCCACAGCAAGGCCGCCAATAATGTTTGTTGCGTGGCCCGTGCCCGATTGGCGAATAATACTTAATACAGGGCGTTTACCCATCGCCGTATAATATTCAGTGATGATGCTCATCAAGGCACCCACAACAAGGCCCACCATGATAGCCCCAAAAACCCCGTTTTTAGTAAAGGCATGATCACGCAGAACCATGTTCTCCGGCATTAGGTAATTTACCAGGAAATAACATCCAATGGCAGTCAGGATCATAGAACCCCAATTACCCATATTCAGGGCATTTTGTACTTTATGTGTGCTCAATCCCGCTGTTTCGCTGATTCGTACAAAGAAGGTTCCGATGATTGAAAATATGATACCCATTGAAGCAATCAGCATCGGGAGTAAGATCGGAGACATTCCCGCAAAGTTGTCTGTCATTGCATCTGTTTCCCTGCCTAAAACCATTGTTGCCAAAACAGTTGCTACATAAGAACCGAACAAGTCGGCGCCCATACCTGCAACGTCACCTACGTTGTCACCTACGTTATCAGCAATGGTAGCTGGGTTACGTGGATCATCTTCAGGAATACCCGCTTCCACCTTGCCAACAAGGTCAGCTCCAACATCGGCAGCCTTTGTATATATACCACCACCCACACGGGCAAATAAAGCGATAGATTCTGCCCCAAGGGAGAAGCCTGTTAATATTTCAATGGTACGTTCCATTTCAATGCTGTCAACTGCAGCATGGGGAGCAAAAACCATTTTTAGAATAATGAATAATCCACCCAATCCCAATACTGCAAGGCCGGCAACGCCCATTCCCATTACACTGCCGCCCGTAAATGAAACTGATAATGCTTTACTCAAACTAGTTCGAGCAGCCTGTGCCGTACGTACATTGGCCTTGGTGGCGATCTTCATACCTATAAAACCAGCAAGAGCACTAAAGAAAGCGCCCAGAATAAAAGCAACAGCAATGCTCCAGTGACTGTTTGCATTACTATAACCCATTATCCCCAGCAACAAAGCACCAATGATCACAAAATAAGTAAGGATCTTATACTCAGCTTTCAAAAACGCCATCGCTCCCTCTGCGATATAAGTACTGATTTCCTGCATACGGGCATTTCCAGGATCCTGTTTAGAGACCCATGCAAATTTTACAAAAGTGTATAACAGGCCCACAATGCCCATCGCCGGAATAACATAGATCAAATTGTCCATATAGATTAGTTCTAATTTTTGGTCGGCAAAAATAGGGTAAAACTGTTGAAAACCAGATTATGAGCCTGTGTTATTTATGTAAATGAAAAATTCTGCAGCATTAAACAAGCGATTCAGGAAAAATTGCTGAAAGATTAAACAGATGGTCTGCTGTCATTTTGGCCCTCACCATAAAACAGTTTGTGCATCGGCAGGCATTGGGACATAAGGAAATCACGGAACAGATGAAGCAGTATTATCCGGAATAAATTCGGGAACAACCTCAATACCTTAAAATTTTCCATGCATCTCCCATGCAGTTGATAAGATCGCTGGCCTGCATGGCTTCCTGCGAGAATTTCTCTGCGGCAATATCTCCTGCAAGGCCGTGAATATATACCCCTATGATCGCCGCTTCGGGTAATGGATACTGTTGGGCCATTAATCCAGTAATGATTCCCGTCAACACATCGCCCATTCCTGCTTTCGCCATTCCTGCATTTCCTGTATTGTTAAAGTATATTTTACCGCGTGGAGTTATGATGGCGGTATGATGTCCTTTTAAAACAATATAAATATTTAATTCTGCTGCTTTTTGCACTGCCCGGTCAATCCTTTCAAAATCATTTGATGTTTTCCCAAACAATCTTTCAAATTCTTTCGGGTGGGGTGTTATTAACGTGTTGACGGGTAACAGACCCAAAAGATCTTTGTCTGCAGCAATACAATTTAAAGCATCTGCGTCTAATAGTAAAGATTGGGGCTTTGCCGAAAAGATTGTCTTTAATAAAGTTCCGGAGGTTTCCTGCAAACCAATTCCCGGTCCAACCCCGATAGCAGTATAAGCATGCATGTTTTCTACGTCCTCAACATATTTTTCTCCCGATACTTTACACATCGCTTCGGGAGCCGCTGTTTGAACGGTCATGTAACCACATGAGGGAATATGCGCCGTGAGTTTGCCTGCGCCGCTGGATAAGCAGGCTCTTGCAGCAAGAACTGCCGCACCCATCATTCCATAGCTGCCGGCTACCAGTGCCGCATGTCCGAAGTTTCCTTTATGGGCAAACCTGTTCCTGGGTTTTAAAATTCCCTGGATAAGAACGGCATCAAGCAATTCATAGGTAGTGTCTGTTGTATTTTCAAAATTTGGACTGAGCCCGATGTCAAGCAGATGGAGTTGGCCAACAAATAAATTGTTTTCCGGAAATAAAAATGCAGGTTTATAATTCTGGAAGCTTAACGTGTGGGTTGCGGATATCGCCGAATAACCCACCCTGCTTTTATCAGGAAATAGTCCGCTGGGGATGTCAATGGAAATAATGGGGCATCCTGTACTGTTTAAAAATCCAATTAATTCTAAAGCCAATCCTTCAACGGGCTTATTTAATCCAGTGCCGAATATTGCGTCTACCAGCAGGTCGTTACTATTAATTACTGGGAAACTAAAACCCGGTTGCATAAAATGTATATGAGCTGTTAGCTGATGAAGCCTTTGGAGGTTTTCCTGGAAGTCGGGTGAGCCCACTTTTCCCGACTCAAGAATATAAACAGATACCGGCGTGTTATTTTCCATTAATATTCTTGCCAGTGCCAATCCATCTCCGCCATTGTTGCCCTTGCCGCAAAAAAAATGAAAATGATTTTGCAGTAGCCCATTTTTAAGCAACCAGCGAAAACAAGCAGCAGCAGCTCTTTCCATCAGTTCAATGGATGAAATACCTTGCTCACGCATGCTGAAGGCTTCCCATTCTTTTATTTGTGTTGCATTGAAAATTTTCATTGGTTAAAGTTAGGAAAGGTTTTCATCTTCAATTTAATGTACTGCTGGGTCTCCTTTCAAAATTGTAGATCCAACAATGAAGCCATCGCCAGGATGCCGTTGATTTTAAAAAGATTTCAAGGTTTCATAATACACAGTGGTTTTGATCCTACACCCAGACTGTCGGCAGCCGTCCGCCTTTTCTAAAAATAAAGAACCAAGGCAGATTTATGATCCTGATAAGTGAAAGCAATCAAGTGTTTTATATTAACTTCATGTGCAACTTACTGAGATGGTCCTCCCGGTATCTTCAGCTTCTGTCATTACTATATTAATTACTTTAATAAAATGAAAACGATTATTATGTCACAACCCGACGTTATACAAAAATCTATCGAATTGACGATCATAAAATCATGCCCTGGGATTGAGGGAAACAAATCCTACAATCGTAACTGGTTTAAATATTGCCAATAAAGATGGCGTAAAGGAATAGATTCGGAACAGCGTGTTCAGGATAATTTTAATTTATTTGCAATTCAAATTCATAACCATAGATGAAGAAGGCTGATAACCGGAAAAACAAGCAGGCAGACATTTTTAAGATGCTTCCACAAGCAATCAATGCTTTTAAGAAAAATATTATTGAGCCATTTTTTGGTGACCCTTCTGATTACAAAAACACAGCAGGAAAAAATCCGCTGAGAGCAGAACTATTTACAGTAGAGCAGTTGGAACAGCATGCAACGGCACTTGCAAACAAGCACAAATTAAGCCCGGGTACATCCACAGAACAATTATTGAAAAGACTGGCAGAAAATGAAAAGATTTTACTTGAAGTTCATGCAATACTCACTGAAACTGTAAAAAATAATACCAGGGTGGCACCAGCAGCAGAGTGGCTGTTGGATAATTTCTACCTGATCGAAGAACAGATATACACTGGAAAAAAACATTTACCAAAAGGATATAGTGTTGGATTACCGAGGTTATTGAAGGGCCCCTCAGCCGGTTTACCGCGTATATATGATATTGCCGTGGAAATAATTTCCCACAGTGACGGGCATATTAATATCAATAGTCTCAGTCGTTTCGTTTCTGGCTATCAAAATGTGAATTACTTAATGATAGGGGAACTTTGGGCCTTGCCGATCATGTTAAGACTTGCGTTATTAGAAAATCTTCGCAGGCTCTCCATCCAAATTTCCATTGATATCAGTAGTAAAACGGAAGCTGCTTACTGGGCAGATCTCATGATAGATGCTGCGGAAAATAATCCAAAAAACCTGGTGTTGGTTATTGCAGATATGGCCAGGGCTGAACCGCCTATGGAAAGCTCATTCGTTGCAGAACTAACAAGGAGGCTACAGGAAAAAGGCAGTGCGCTGGCACTTGCGCTCAATTGGATGGAACAACGATTGTCTGACGACGGTTATAATATTTCTGTACTTATCCAGCAGGAGAACCAGAAGCAGGCTGCAGACCAGGTATCTATCAGTAACAGCATCAGCAGCCTTCGTTTTTTAAGCACCACCGACTGGCAGGGCTTTGTTGAGGATACCAGTGTGATTGAAAAGATACTGGAGGATGATCCAACGGGTGTTTATTTAAAAATGGATTTTCATACACGTGATCAATACCGGCATGCCGTTGAAAGGATCGCAAAGAAAAGTATGGCATCGGAAAAAGATGTTGCCGCATTGGTTATTCAATCTGCAAAAAGATCGGGAATTGATAATCAGTATAACAACTCTGCTCATGTTGGTTATTATCTTATAGGAAAAGGAGTAAAAGAAATAGAGCAATCAGTAAAAATGCGAACGTCTTTTATCGAGAAGTGCCAGAGATTTGCAAACAGGGTCCCTTTTTTTCTTTATTCAGGAAGTATAATTTTACTAACGGCCTTCTTTAGCGGCGGATTCCTTGTTTCAGCCCACAACGATGGACTCAACAAATGGTGGCTGGCTGGTTTCGCATTTTGGCTGGCTATCTCTATTAGCCAGTTTGCCATTACGATTGTAAACTGGATCATCACCATATTTGCAAAGCCATGCCTCCTGCCGCAAATGGATTTTTCGAAAGGAGTACCGGGTGAATGCCGCACTATGGTGGTGATACCCACGATGATAACAAGCAGCGCCAATATATCAGATCTTGTTGAGGGGCTGGAAGTGCGTTTTCTCGCAAACAGGGACGCAAATATTTCTTTTGCATTGCTGACAGATTTTCGGGATTCCAAGGAAGAAAGCGAACCTGGCGAGGATTTATTGCTTCAATTCGCCATTGATAAAATTGAAGGGTTGAATAAAAAATATGATAGGAAATCCAATGACTGTTTTTTTCTTTTTCATCGCCCCCGCAAGTGGAATGAAAAGGAAAAAAAATGGATGGGATATGAACGCAAGCGTGGCAAACTTGGCGCCTTGAATGCCTTAATATTGGAAGGAAGGAAAGATTCTTTCATAGCAATAACCGGGGATGAAAATATCTATCGATCCGTAAAATACATTATAACGCTTGATACTGATACACAACTTCCGCGTGACACTGCTTCGAAAATGGTTGGCAAGATGGCACATCCTTTAAATCAACCTGTTTATTCTGATAAAAGGCGCAGGCTTATAAATGGATATACTATCCTGCAGCCCAGGGTGTCAAATAGTTTACCCGTTAGCGGTAGTCCGGTTTATGCACGCATTCACGGAAATGAGCCGGGGACAGATCCTTATACAAGAGCTATATCTGATGTTTACCAGGACCTTTTTAAAGAAGGTTCTTTTGTAGGCAAGGGGATTTATGACGTCGCTGGATTTGAAAAAACACTGGATAAGCGTTTTCCTGAAAACAGGATATTGAGCCACGATCTTTTAGAAGGAGCTTATGGCAGAGCAGGGCTGATGACAGATGTACAGCTTTATGAAGAGTACCCTAGTTCTTATCTTAATGATATTCAACGAAGGCATCGTTGGATCCGGGGTGATTGGCAGATTGCAGATTGGATCACTCCATTTATCCCAGGTTATGACAGGAAGCTTCATAAGAACCCGATCTCCACACTCTCGAAATGGAAAATCTTTGATAACCTTCGGAGAAGCCTTGTTCCCATTGCAACCCTTACTTTGTTATTTGCCGGCTGGACCATTTTTTCAAATCCATTCGCCTGGAGTATAGCAGTACTTGGAATAATTTTTATACCCGCATTCGTAAATTTTGGCTGGGATCTGTTTCACAAACCGAAAGATGTTGTTTTTCACCAGCACCTTGCTTTCGTCTCCCGATCATTTAAAGATCACCTGGCACAGGCACTGATCGATCTTATTTGTTTGCCATTCGAAGCTTTCAATAACCTGCATGCGATTCTCCTAACCACGTGGCGAACAGCAATATCCGGAAAAAATCTTTTGCAGTGGAATCCATCTTCGCAAACGAGGTTTATAAATACAGTAGCAAATAATTATCGGAGAATGTGGGTAGCACCTTTGATTGCTATTGCAGGTTTTATTGGATTGTCTTTTTTTTATCCGCTTTCGCTGATCATCGCTTTTCCTTTTTTAATTGCGTGGTTGCTGTCTCCCCTTGCTGCGTGGTACATGAGTACTGAGGCTAACGATGCAAAGGATACAATATCAGCAGATCAAACAATTTATCTGCGGCAGCTGGCGAGAAAAATATGGTGCTTCTTTGAAACTTTTGTAACTAAGGAAGACAACTGGCTGCCACCCGATAATTTCCAGGAAGCGCCGGTAGAAAGAATTGCCCATCGCACTTCGCCCACCAATATCGGGTTATCATTACTTTCCAGTCTTACTGCCAGTGACTTCGGATATATCACCCATACCGAATTGCTAGACCGGACCTCCAATACGATGGAAACATTGCATCGGATGGAACGCTATCGCGGACATTTTTTTAATTGGTATGATACGCAGTCATTGGGTACATTAAATCCAAAATATGTTTCAACAGTTGACAGTGGAAATTTTGTTGGACATGTGATGACATTAAAACAGGCATTGCTGATAATACCCGAAAAGAAAATAGTCGACATACATTTGTTTGAAGGAATGATTGATACGCTCAGTATTCTAATTGAGAAAACAAAAGAGAAATCGTCATTGATCGAATTCAAAGAGGCTCTCCAAAATAATTATCCCACTAAGCTTGATGATCTTTTCAAGCTTAAAAATTACCTGGATAATATCGGGGAATCACTTAAAGAAATACTCATTCAATTGGATCTTGATCCGCACGAGGAAGATGACTTGTGGGCAGAGAAACTGCTGGCCCAGATAAGAAATTTCAGAACAGAAATAGTGACTTTTTTTCCCTGGGTTCAATTATCGAAGCCTCCTGTCAAATTTGAAACGCTGCTGCCTGACCTTCCAGCGATTCCAAATCTTTTGCAACTTGCCAGGATCGAGCAGTCTTTCCTGCAAAAAATTTTTGGGGCATACTTTCCTGACAATACAGCTGAAGAAAATGAATGGCTCAATCATTTCAGGGAAGGCATAACCGAGTCTGCCAGGAGAGCTAAAGAAATGTTGCTAAGGCTTGGGCAACTGGTAACACGATGCAACGATTTTTCAAGCATACAGTTTGATTTTTTATATGATAAAACACAACATTTATTAAGCATTGGATATAACGTTGACGAACACCGCCGCGATAATAGTTTTTATGACCTGTTAGCTTCAGAAGCGAGGCTCACCACTTTTATTGGGATCGCCCAGGGAAAATTGCCACAGCAAAGCTGGTTTGCACTGGGAAGGCAACTCACCAGCGTGGGGAGTACATCATTATTACTTTCCTGGAGCGGTTCAATGTTCGAGTACCTAATGCCGTTATTAATCATGCCGTCTTATGAAAATACCTTACTTGATCAAACACATAAAGCAGTGGTGCAAAAACAAATGGAGTATGGAAGAAAAAGAAATGTACCATGGGGAATATCTGAATCAGGTTATAATATGGTAGATGCTCATCTAAATTATCAGTACAGGGCATTTGGTGTACCCGGGCTTGGTTTCAAGCGAGGCCTTAGTGAAGACCTGGTGATCTCACCGTATTCAACGATCATGTCATTAATGGTTGCACCAAAAGATGCCTATGATAACCTTGAGATTTTGAAGTCATCGGGCTTTGAGGGTAAATATGGTTTTTATGAAGCAATAGATTATACAGCGACCAGGCTGCAGCGGAAGCAGCTTTTTACGATCATAAAATCCTTCATGGCACATCACCAGGGGATGAGTTTGTTATCATTGGGCTACTTACTTTGCGATAAACCGATGCAGCAAAGGTTTGAATCAGATGTGCAGGTGAAATCCGCATTATTGTTATTACAGGAAAGAATACCGAGGATCACCACATTCTATTCGCCAACGGTGCACGAAGCAGATATAAGCATTACGCCGGGCGGAACAGAGTCGATGCGTGTGATCAATACAGCACACACAACCATTCCCGAAGTGCAATTGTTGTCGAATGGAAGATACCATGTAATGCTTACCAATGCAGGAGGTGGATACAGCCGCTGGAAAAATATTGCGCTTACCCGTTGGCGTGAAGACAGTACCTGTGATAACTGGGGAACATTTTGTTTTATTCGTGATCTTGAATCCAATTCATCCTGGTCCACTGCGTTTCAGCCCACTTTAAAACAAGGGGATAATTATGAAGCCGTTTTTTCACAGGGCCGTGCAGAATTCAGGCGAAAGGACCTTTCTTTTGAAACTCATACAGAAATTATTGTTTCGCCTGAGGATGATGTGGAATTGAGAAGGGTGCATCTTACCAATAAGTCACGCAAGAGAAGACTGATCGAAATAACAAGTTATGCTGAAATAGTACTTGCGAGCCAGTTGTCGGATGAAGCACACCCGGCATTCAGTAACTTATTTGTTCAGACAGAGATCATAGCGCATCGTCATGCGATCACCTGTACACGAAGGCCACGATCGGTGGAAGAACATAATCCTTCCATGTTTCATTTAATGAAGGTTCACAATGCCGAGATACAGGAAGTTTCATATGAAACGGACCGGGCCGCATTTATCGGCCGGGGTAATGCCATCAATGATCCGCAAATAATCAATCAAAGCAAGAAGTTAGCCGGCGGGCAAGGGTCTGTACTTGACCCTGTTGTTGCAATACAATATCGTATTTTTATCGAACCTTATGAAACTGCTCTAATTGACATGCTGTATGGTATTGCCGAAACAAAAGAATTATGTAATAATCTTGTTGATAAATACCAGGACAAGCACAGCAGTAATCGCGGTCTCGAACTTTCATGGACACATAGCCAGGTGATCTTACGCCAGATCAATGCGGTGGAAGCGGATGCGCAATTGTACAACAGGCTTGCCAGTTCAATCATTTTTGCAAATGCTTCACTTCGTACAGATCCTGCTGTTATCATCAAGAATTTGAAGGGCCAGTCAGGTTTGTGGAGCTATGCTATTTCAGGTGATCTTCCGATTGTTCTTTTGCAAATAGAGGAAGCAGCTAATATAGACCTGGTGAAACAGCTTTTGCAGGCGCACGTGTACTGGCGTTTAAAAGGATTGATCGTTGACCTCGTTATCTGGAACGAAGACCACGGCGGCTACAGGCAGGCGTTATTAGACAGGATTCACAGTATGGTAGTGCCTGGCATTTCAGCCGAGATCAAAGACCAGCCTGGTGGAATTTTTATCCGGTCATCTGATCAGATATCGAATGAAGACAGGGTGTTGTTTCAATCAGTTGCGCATGTTGTAATTTCTGATCGTTTAGGAACACTGGAAGAGCAGGTAAACAGGGGTAATAAATTTAAAACTGCGATACCTGCCTTCAGCCCAACGAAATTTCATATGTCAGCTGATATTGAATCAAAGACGGTTCCGATTCCTGAGGGATTGCAATTCTTCAACGGTACCGGTGGATTTTCAAAAGATGGTAAAGAATACGTGATCATTACAACAGCCGAGCGCCATACACCTGCTCCCTGGATCAACGTGTTGGGTAACCCGGGTTTTGGATCAGTGATATCAGAAAGCGGGCAGTCGTACACGTGGGTGGAGAATGCACACGGGATAAGGCTCACTCCCTGGAACAATGATCCCATCTCTGATCTTAAAGGAGAAGCATTTTACCTGCGGGATGAGGAGAGTGGCAGATTCTGGTCACCGTCACCGTTACCTTGCCGGGGTACGCCGGCATATATAACGAGGCACGGGTTCGGGTACAGTTTATTCGAACATCGTGAAGACGGTGTTGATTCCACCATGACCGTTTTTATTGATGTAGATGCGCCTGTAAAGTTTATTGTACTGAAGTTACGCAATTCATCAGGCAGGCCGCGGCGCATCTCGGCAACCGGCTACGTGGAATGGGTATTGGGCGACTTGCGTGCAAAGACGATCATGCATACTATCACGGAACTGGACAAACGCAGTGGCGCTATACTTGCCCGTAATGCATACAGTACTGAATTTGAGAACAGGGTTGCTTTTTTTGATGTTGATGATACCGGTAGAACTTTTACTGCAGATCGTTCAGAATTCATCGGGCGGAACGGTTCGCTTGCAAATCCTGAAGCGATGGGCCGCACCAGGTTATCAGGCAAGATGGGTGCCGCTTTGGATCCCTGTGGTGCATTGCAGGTAATGATTGACCTGGCAGAAGAAGAAGAAAAAGAAATAACGTTTCGCCTTGGCGCCGGCAAAAGCATGAGTGATGTAGCGGCTATCATACAAAAGTATGAAGGTAACAGTGCCGCCAAAGATTCTTTGAGAAAAGTAAATGAGTTCTGGCAAAATACATTGGGCGTTGTTCAGATAGAAACTCCGGATACAGCCACCAATATCCTGGCAAACGGCTGGCTAAATTATCAAACGATTGCATGCAGGATTTGGGCAAGAAGTGGTTTCTATCAATCGGGAGGTGCATGGGGCTTCAGGGACCAGCTGCAGGATACATTATCGTTGTTGCATTCAAAGCCAGACCTTGTAAGGAATCAAATCATTCTTTGCGCTTCACGGCAATTTAAAGAAGGCGATGTTCAACATTGGTGGCATCCGCCCAAAGGAAGAGGTGTTCGTACTACTTGCTCTGACGATTATTTATGGTTGCCATATGTTGCAGCGAAATATGTGGAAGCTACAGGAGATACCAGTATTTTAGAAGAAGCTATTTTCTTTCTTGAGGGGAGACTATTGAATGTGGGTGAGGAATCATATTATGATCTTCCAATCAGGTCTGACCGCCAGGCAAGTTTATATGATCATTGCGTCCAGGCGATTACACTTGGTTTAAAATTCGGCGAACATGGGTTGCCATTCATTGGTTCAGGCGATTGGAACGATGGGATGGATAAAGTGGGTAATCACGGTAAGGGAGAAAGTGTATGGCTTGCATTTTTTCTGTATGATATTTTAAAACGTTTTGCAGATGTTGCATTAATCAAAAAAGACGATGCTTTTGCAAATACCTGTTTGAATGCAGCCGGGACCCTTCGTGAAAATATCAATAAAAATGCCTGGGATGGATCCTGGTACCGCCGTGCTTACTTTGACGATGGTACACCACTGGGTTCAAAAATAAATGAAGAATGTAAGATTGATTCCATTGCCCAAAGCTGGGCAGTATTATCAAAGGCTGGTGAGAAAGAACGAACACTGACCGCAATGGAAAGTGCCGGCAAATACCTGGTCAAGGAACAGGAGGGCATGATACAGCTTTTTGATCCTCCTTTTGATAAGTCGTCTTTAAACCCCGGGTATATTAAAGGGTATGTGCCAGGTGTAAGAGAGAACGGTGGCCAGTACACGCACGCAGCAGTGTGGCTTGTAATGGCCTATGCCGCATTGGGTAATCGTGAAAAAACCTGGGATCTGTTGAAGATGATAAATCCTTTAAATCGCGGCATCGATGAAGCGAAAATAGCTATTTATAAAGTGGAACCTTATGTGATCGCAGCTGACGTTTACGCAGAGCCGATGCACAAGGGGAGGGGAGGTTGGACCTGGTACACAGGATCTGCAGGTTGGATGTACCAGTTGATCCTGGAATCATTTATTGGTTTGAAGCGCAGGGGCAATGTTCTAAAATTTGAGCCATGCCTTCCGCAGGGTTGGGATGCTGTGAACATCCGTTACAAATACATGGATACCGTTTACCGGATCTTACTGAAAGATTGCGGCAGTGAAGGTCAGGCAAAGATCATTGAAAATGGATCAGAAAGACATGAGTCATCCATCACATTGGTCAATGATCAAGAAGAACATGAAGTCGTTTTTTATATCGGCTTTGCAAAGCAGGAGCCCGGAAATGTTTTGGCGGCGGAATAAGAAAATGTTTTACAGAAAAATGAGAGGTGAATTGCAAACGGCGTAAAGTAATTCTTTCTTTACGCCCTTTTGAATACATGATCTTTTGTGTAATAAATGCATTCGAAATATTGAAAACTATACCAATGAATCTTGTATGTCAGCCTTGACAATCTTCGGTGGCGCAGCTTCAATTGCTATTTGGTATGAGCTGCAAAGCCTGCAGTTTACAAGGACCTCAATTCTTTATCTATGAGGATGTATTGTGCCAGCACTTAATTTGGCAACAAAATTCTTCGTTCGTGTTTTATAAGAATTAGTCGTCCGAAAATGAAATATTTATTTCCGAGTTGACGATCAGTTTCTTGTTTTTATTTTTTGCGGACAAGAGTAGCTTCTCTAACTTAACAATTTCACTTTTTAAAGCGGTTATTCTTTTTATTGCAATTGCATCGTCCTTTCCAAAGCGTTCCTGCGAACTAAAATTTTTCATTTGGTGGAAATTGATCTTTGCTAAAAAGACATTCGTTAAAATTTCTTTGGCTTCCTCCGGCAGGAAAATACCTTCGATGAATTTAAGTTGTTCATTTTTTATCATAGTGCTTCATGTTTTATTTGTAAGATGCTGAGAAGTAATGGCTCCTAAGATTACACCAAAGGATGCACACAGCCTGCTTTCCATTATCTCTTGTGTGGTAAATGCCATTAGAAGTAATGCAATCATCAGGATGATGCTAATCACAGCTTTGAATTTACGCCCGTTCATCTATAGATCTACCTGGATGATTGCATCCAATTTTACGTTACCCGTTTTTCCATCAATATTATTCATGAATTCAAATAATTCTTTCTGCAGCCGTTTAATCTTTGTTTCACGAAATTTTATTTCCTCTTCATTTGATGCTTTGTTGATTCTGCTTTCATGGTATTTCACTTTGATGTGAATCATGTGCGTGATAATTTCAAGAGCATCTTTTGCACTGAAACGGCCCTGTATAAGCTGTATGTTCATATTGAGATGTTTTATTGTCCCTGCCCTAATGAGTATGCTGCCTCACCATCAAAAGTGTAGAGGTTTTCCGTTTTGATGATGTCTATATTGTTGGTAACTGCATTGTTCAACAAACCAATAATGTCAGTGTTGCTTATGGCTGCATTTTCTGCTGGCTTAAAGCGGCAACGCCAATGATCGGTGCAAAAAGTTTCATTAAAACCTTCAGGGTAAACTTTTATTCCCCTGTTTGTTATCATTGAAAGTTTCAAATCACTCTTATCTAAACTGTGAATGATGTTTGCCAATTCCTCCGCATTGCTTCCCGCCCAATGCACAAATAAATCCACACCTACCAATTCTTTTTTCGCAGTGGGTTTTCGTTTATATTTTGGTAACTGTAGGGGCGAGCTATTAGCGTACGATACCGCTTTGAGTACGGAAGGCTTTTTACCCAAATTGGCAATCACTGCTTTTGCAAATTCTTCGGTTCCTACTTTTTGTTTGCTGGTTCCATCTTTGTAAATGTCGTTTGTATGAATGCCGTCTTCAATTGTTTTCAGCCATGCATTCTGAATTTTTTCAGCCGGCGCAGTTTGGCCGATATGTATCAACATCATTACCGCACCTTGCAAGAGCCCGGAGGGATTGGCGGAGTTTTGCCCGGCCCTTGATGGTGCTGAGCCATGAATTGCTTCAAACATGGCACATTCTTCACCAATGTTTGCCGAGCCTGCCAATCCTACAGAGCCGGTAATTTGTGCGGCTACATCGGACAAGATATCTCCGTATAAATTGGGCATTACAATTACATCAAATGCTTCGGGAGTGTCGGCCAATTTCGCAGCACCAATATCCACGATCCAATGTTCATTTTCAATTTGAGGATATTCTGCTGCAATTTCATTAAACACGCTATGAAACAAGCCATCTGTTTGCTTCATGATATTGTCCTTGGTAAAACAGGTTACTTTTTTTCTTCCATTATGTTTTGCGTATTCAAACGCATAACGAACAATTTTTTCGCATCCGGGCCGGCTGATTAATTTTAAGCACTGAATCACTTCATCGGTTTGCTGGTGTTCAATGCCTGCATAAAGATCTTCTTCATTTTCCCTTATGATCACCAGGTCCATCACAGGATGTTTTGTTTTTACGAATGGGTGCAAACTTGTGCAAGGACGAACGTTTGAATAAAGCCCCAGAAATTTCCTGGTGCTTACATTTAAACTTTTATATCCACCGCCCTGAGGCGTGGTAATAGGGGCTTTTAAAAAAACTTTGTTTCTGCGAATAACATCCCATGCTTCTTTTGCAATGCCGGAACTGTTTCCAGCCAGGTAAACCTTTTCGCCAACTTCAATTTCGTCTATTTCAATTTTTGCCCCGGCCGCTAAAATAATTTCCAGGGTAGCTTTCATTATTTCGGGACCGATTCCGTCGCCTTTTGCTACTGTTATTTTTGTCAATGGTTGTTGTTTTTTCTGTTAATGAATAATGCAAAAGTCTGGATTAGAATTAATAAAATTTCATTTATACTTTGAATAATTAGCATAAAAATAATTTATGTATTAGCAATCATTGAGCACATGCCTTTAAAAAAATAAAAACACAGTCACACTAACCAGGTATAAAGAAAACAGTGTGAGACAATCGCATTATTGAAGGTGAGTTGCTAACCCCGGAGAAAGTTGGCTGCAGTTGCAGTTTCCGGGAATACAGGATCTTTACAGCCATGTGTTATAAATAAATGAAAAGAAATATTCCGGCAGCGATATGCTGCCTGTTTAGATTTAGAACCCTGGCAAAGGTTTGCCAACTGCCGGAATGATATTCTTCTGCCTAACTCCTTTTTTTCTTGTACAACTGGATTGCCTGCAGTCTTTTATTTCAAAATTCCTGCAGCCCATTCCATCGCATATTTAGCCTTGTAGCATTTGAAAGATAACTCGATCTGCTTCTGTAATATCTCAATCAGCCTTGCCTCGCGGCTGTTAACAAAAAACAGGGAACTTTCACCCTGGGCAAATTTTAATTCTTCAGTGCGGAGTAATGACTTGTAATTTTCAAAAATATTTTTACTTGTTTCCAACTGGCCAACAAGCGCATAAAATTCAGTGAAGTAACTGCGAATTTTATTTTCCGTTTCCTGGCGCTTGTTAATCATTTCAAGATTGGTTTCCTTTATTGTTAACTGCGTTTTTTTATAGTTGCCCCGCGCTTCCCTTAAAAATAAAGGGAACTTAAAATCAATACCCCATTTATAATTATTTTCCAGGTAATTGGAACTAAGGTTTTTGAGCGAATAATAATCTTTGTTGAGCAGGTTTGCTTTTACGGAGAAATCAGGCAACAAACTTTGAAATTTCAGTTTTCGCTCAACTTCCAGGCTGCTTAGTTTGAAATTATAAATTTGTAAAAGCGGGTTTTGATTTGAAGACAGTGCCAGTAATTCATCTATGTTTTTAAAAGGGCTGTTAACGAACAATTCCAAATTGTCTGGAATATAATCATTCGGCAACAGGTAACCCCTGTAATTTTCAAGCCATAAATAATTTGCCATTTCCAGCTTTGCATTGTTGAATTTCAAAAGTGCTTCAGCTTTCAATAGCTGGTAGTTTTGAATTTGCGCATAAGCCTCAACGGTATCGGCCATCGCACGATCACCGTTTATAAATGCAATGCGCACCAGCCTCATTCTTTCCGCAGCTACGTCCAGGAACTTCGAGTAGGCAATGAGTTGCTGATAAGTTGCAGCCCATTGCCAGTAAGCGACGTTGGCGTCAAATAATAAATTATTGAACATCAATGCACGTTCTTGTTCACTTTGGCTGCGAAGTATTTTTGCCTGTTGCAAAATGGCTCGCCTGTTATCCAGCAACAAGCCTTTGATCAATGGCAGTTCCACACCTAAGTAGCTTGATTTGCCTTTTGTAATTTCAGGCGAAAGCAATTCACCCCCATTGTTTTCAATGCCCGTTTTTATATTTCCTACCGGCAATGAAACAGTAAGCTGGGGATTGGTATAATAGTAATAATTCTTTCCATCAAAGGATTTCCTGCTTGCATCCAGTTCAATTGCTGGGTCAAAGGCCCCTTTTGCGATTTGTAATTCTGCAAGTGCTTTATCAATTTGTATATCTGCTTGCTTGGCAAGTGGATGAAATTCTTTTACCTGCCCGATAAATTCTTCCAACGTAAAAATTTTCTGTCCGGGTTGCTGAGCTGTACAGTCCGCAATACAAAAGAGAATAAAAAAATGAGCTAATATAAATTTGTTCATAATTCATACAGGTAAAATTCCTTATTGTTTGGTTTTGTCGTCAACTGCTGTTGGTGTATAATAATCGGGCGGAAATCCATTTATGTTCCGCCACAACTCATAATAAACAGGAACATCTTTTAATAATGATATACCCCGTGCACCGCCGCCAATTCTCAGCCTTGCAGGCCATTTTTTATCAGCAGGGTCTTCTGCAACCAACACCCTGAATTTACCGTTACTACTTGCTGACGTTTCTACAGCCGATACTTTACCGCCAAAAGTGCCATAACTGTTTTTTGGCCAGCCGCTAAATACGATCGCAGGAAAACCATCAAAAACAAATCGTACTTTTTGCCCTGTATTTATCAAAGGAAGATCCATTGGTTCTACAAACATTTCCACTGCATATTGAATTTCGGTGGGAACTATCTCCACGATCATTTCTCCTTCTTTTAATATTTCTCCGATACCGGCTTTTTTTGCTTTAATAACCTGTCCATCCTGGGGTGCTTTAATGTAGTAGAACTGGTTCCTTGCGTCGTAGCTGGCGTAGGTATTTTGAAGTTTTGCAACATCCGCTGAAGTGGATGCAGCCGCTGAAAGGGATGAAAATTTATCTCCCTCAGCTTTCGATATTTTATCCGTGTATTCCTGCACTGTGCTATTTTTTTCAATTCTTAGAATGATCAGCTCCTGCTTACTTTGTAAAAACTTATTTTCTATTCCTGTTTTTTTTGCAACCGCATTTTGATAATTTACCCGCCGTTTTTCAAAATCAACAAGAGAAATTGCACCGCTGTCAAGCATTGTTTTTGCAGCTTCAATCTGCCGCTGGTAAACTTTCAATTCATTGATGACCGCAATTAATTCAGTACTGTCGCTTGCCAGTTTTAACTGCTGCTGTTGCAGTTTTGTATCAATGGATTGCAATTTCAGGGTCTGTCCCTGCCCGAGGGCATCAACCTGGGATTCAGCAGTGCCAGCTTTGTTTTTGTATCCTTCAACGCTCTGTTGCCGGGCTTCAATTTGTTGTTTTGTTCTGTTAAGTAATTCCGGGTCAAAGTAATCCACCTTAACTTCTCCCAATTGTAAAATCGTGTCGCCTTTTTTTACAAAGTCGCCTTCCTTTATATACCATTTGGTTACGCTTCCGGCGATAATCGTATTTATCTCCTGCGGCCGCTGTTCCTGCCTTAGTGTAGTCACCGTCCCTTTTGCACGGATGTTTTGCGTCCATGGCAGGAAAGTAGCAAGCACAAGCAATATTAATATAGCCCATAGCCGTTTTTTAATATTGCTTTTCTTTTCAATTTTGTACACTTTCTTAAAAGAACTCAAGGTGCTTTGTTTTGCTTCATATTCAATGTCAGCATTCAGAAAGTTTATCATTGCATTTTTTTTCAAATTCTATTGTGTTTTTTGAAGTGATACAACCAAATCACAGTCTTTTGATAAAACAGGATCGCTCGAAGCAATTAATATAGTGGTTCCTTCCAGCTTTGTTAAGTAATTCATCACAGCTTGGGACGTTACTTCATCAAGGTATTCTAAAGGTTCTTCAAGCAACAGCAGCCTGTGCTTTCCCAGAAGGGCTCTTATCAATAGTATCTTTTGTTTTATTTGTTTGGATAATCGTTTTCCTACAGGGTCGAGCATTTTGTCATATCCTTTTTTATCAGATTGCACAAACGAACTGAGCCCAAATTTCTCAATGAAGCCAGTCACTTCATGTAAAGAAATATCAGGATTACCCATGGTAATGTTTTCCCATAAACTACCTTGAAAAATATCCTGGTTATTCAGTAGCACTCCCGTATTGTTTCGCAAACTTTGCAAACTGTAATTTTCAACAGATTGTCCATTAACCAGGATTATTCCTTCGTAATTTTTGTATGCCCCGGTTAGCAGCCTGAGCAAACTTGATTTTCCGGATCCCGACGGCCCCGTTATTTGTACGAGTTGCCCTGCCTGAATATTGAAGCTAACATTGTTTAATATTTTATTTCCATCTGGAAAAGTGAAGCTCGTATTTTTAAATTCAACAGATACAGCATGCGGATTATTTTCCAGCAAAAGCTTTCCCCCATTTTCAGTTTCTGCTTCAGTAATTTTGCCTAATTTTTCAATCGAAACCAATGCATCGTATACTTTATCCAGGCTTACTATTAATTTTTCCACAGATGCTATTATGGCGATGATTACAATATCGGCAGCAATAAATTGCCCTACGTTGATTTGCTGGTTAACCAATAAAACAGTTCCCACAATAAGCATTGCGGCGGTTACAATTATCTTAAAGCTGATAAGGCTCCAAAACTGTATAAGCAGTATTTTAAAATAACTGGTCCGTGCATCTAAATGATGGCTGATGAGGTTGTCCGTTTTGGTAACATGAAGTTCACTTTTACAATATTTAAAGGATTTGACAACACGTGCTGCTTCCTGTAACCAGGCTGCTACCTGGTATTTATAATCGCTGGACTTGAGGGCCAGCGCCAGGCCGAGCGGCGATGTAAAATATAAGATGAGTACCAGGATGAACAACAGCATGATGCCGAAACCAATAAAAACAGGATGATAAAACGACAACAACATTAATCCCAATAAAATTTGTATTAAGGCAGCGGGCAGTTCCAATAGTAATTTCTCGAGGCCTTTTTGCAGTGAAATCGTATCAAAAAAGCGATTAACTAATTCAGGTAAATAATGATTATCTAATTTTTCCTTGTTTAGTTTGGGAAGTCTGTCGCTAAACTCCAAACCATACCTGAGGAATATTTTCTGTTTTAGTTTTTCAATAATTTCTAATTGTCTTACCTGTAGCAAACCATTCAAAAAGGTGCCAAAAACTACCAGTAAGATTAACACGATAATTGACGTAGACACTGAGCCAGCCATTACAAAACTGATGATTGTCTGTATACCGAGAGGGAGTGATAACTGCACCACACCTGCAATAATTGCAAAAACATAGATGGCTGAAATGTCTTTCTTATCCAGCCGTAAAATTTGATAAAACTTTTTTAGCGAGTCACTGATTGATACTTTATATCGGGTTGAGGTCATTTTATTTTTATCCTATGGAATGCGAAATTGCTAAAATACGTTCATTAACTATTATTTATCTTTACAATGATTAACATAAAACAATTTTATGAATTACACATTTAACCAGTTACGTATCTTCTTAAAAATTACACAAACGCAAAGTGTGACCAAAGCTGCGGAGGAATTACACCTCACACAACCTGCTGTTTCCATCCAACTCAAAAACTTCCAGGACCAGTTTGAGATTCCGCTTACAGAAATTATCGGGAGAAAAATATTTATTACCGATTTTGGAAAAGAAATAGCTGTGGCAGCTGAGGATATTTTAAGCCATGTTCATGCAATAAACTATAAAACCCTGGCACACAAAGGTGAACTGGCAGGACGCTTAAAAATTTCGGTTGTATCAACAGGTAAGTATGTGATGCCTTATTTTTTATCCGATTTTTTAAAAAGGCACGAGGGGATAGAATTGATACTGGATGTAACCAACAAATTAAAAGTAGTGGAAAGTTTAGAAAAAAATGAAGTAGATTTTTCGTTGGTTTCGGTATTGCCCGATCACTTACAAATTGAAAAAATAGAATTAATGCAAAACAAATTGTATTTGGTTAGCAATACAAAACAGCAATTCAAAAACAAGTTGTATGATAAAAGTATTTTTGAAACGCTCCCATTGATATACCGGGAGCAAGGTTCGGGCACCAGGCAAACAATGGAAAAATGCATTTTAAAAAATAATTTACCCGTGCGAAAAAAAATGGAGCTCACTTCCAATGAAGCGGTAAAACAAGCCGTAATTGCTGGTTTGGGCTGCTCCATCATGCCGCTGATTGGCATAAAAAACGAATTGCAAAACGGAGAATTGCAAATTATTCCTGTAAAAGGGTTTCCAATTAAATCTGTCTGGAATTTGATCTGGCTGAAAGGCAAAAGACATTCGCCTTTAGCTATCGCCTTTCTCGCTTACCTGAAAAAAGAAAAAAGCGAAATCATAAAAGCGAATTTTGATTGGTGTGAACAGCAAGGCTGATTTTCGAATCAATAGCGCTGCAACTGATCCTGATTTATTAATGGATGGAGGTTACCAATTGTTGGAAGATATGTTGAAGTATCAGTCAGGCCTCGCATCATACAATATATTGATGGAATTATTGTCTGTCAGATCCGTTTCAAGCATAAAGGCTTTCCGCTGTTTCCCATCAATGATCTCCAGTACGGAAGTATTGGGTGGGATCGCACCAAGGTTATTTGCGACAAATAGCAATTTGTTTGGGCCCGGATCGATAGTGACTGAAATGAATTGGGGCTGTTTTTTTACTTTAAATCCCTGAACGACCCAATTGCCATTTATGCTTAGTGAAATACTGTCGCCATCTTCCACCGCATCATCCCAAAGTGCAAGAATGATCTGGCGTGAACTGGTTTTAATAGTGCCAACAGGTTTTGCATTTCTCAATAACCATTGTTCAGCCATTTTTTTTGATGAATCATTTCGTAATAGATTTCTTCCTGACGGGTCCGGGTAGTGGTAGTTTTTAATATCTCTTTGCAAGTCGTCTTGTGACAGTTCCCTTAATATGCTATTTTGTAGTTCCGAATTATTTTCTTTTTCTTTATCGGGCGAATAATAAATTTTGGCAACAATAAATGTTGCAGCCACATCATTTTTATTTGCAAAGTCAAGGGAAAACCGTTTATCGCCAATTTCAACAGCCATGTTGCCTGTACTTGTGACCGTTTTTCCATAACTATCAGCAAAGAACAGCAGGATGTTTAAACCTGTATCGAGTTTTATATCTTCCACAGGTTTTCTGACAGAAAGGCTATTGAGGTCTACGATCGTATTGCCGTTCAGGATCACAGACACAACACCGGTGTTTTTTTTATTATTGCTGAGATTAACAGTTCCCTTCCTGTCTTTTACGGTTATCATATTAGAAATACCATAATAGTCCTTTGTGATTCCCGGCGTTAAAATAGTATCTGTGTAAGGACTCTCAAAGGCATCGTTGTTCATCTTTTTTAATTTGATTTCAGCATCTTTTAAAAAATCACGGAGATGCGTAGCGGTTGTTTTTTGCGTTTGATTCAAACCGGATGGATCGGGCATATTCACGCCGTACTGCTTTGCAGCCATCCTGTCAACCGATAAAAATGAGGTTCCTTTTATGTCTTTACTTAAATCAAATACACCATTCATCCATATCGTCCAGTTGCCAATGCTGAACGGCATTTCTGAAGCTGGGATTTTATTTTTCCCGATTGATAATTGCCGAATATTTCTTTTTACCAGTAATAGATGATAAACAGCAATAAAACTATCACATTGTAATTTCATTTCAGCAGGGTAGAGCAGGGCCTTTTCTGCGGGTCCCACCTGCAATGATATGGTTATCGGCTTTGCAGCAGCCGATGGCAAATATTCCATTTCCCAGGTACCAACGAATGCGTCGGTTTGAGCTGAAGCATTAAATGAAATAAAAACGCAATAAAAAAGGGTGGCTAAAATGTGTAGCTTCATGAATTGTTCAGGTTTGGTATTTTGTCGACATGTTTATTCAAACAATTCCAGTTTATTTTTTGGCCGGCGTTTATCTTCCCAGCTAAAATTATTCAGGAACCGCAGGTCGGCCGGTATTTGCTTTAAAGGATACATTGTTCCATCAACGTCGTTGATGAATTTGATTTTATTCAGCTCCTTGTTAATAAAAAATATATCAATAACATCTCCTTTGCTCCTGTTCATTCCTACATAGGCACTGTCTTCATCCTGAGGATAAAATATACTTTCTGCAGGTGAGCCTTTTACTCTGATATAATCAATCGCTCCATCTTTAAAATATCCATTGATGGTTCTCCCTGCCATCTGGTTAAAAAAACCTTCCCTGGTCCTGTTTACTACAATACCGTTGAAGAAAACGTATAATCTTTTTGGTTTTTGATTTTCGGTATATAAGTGCATCGTATCACCTTTTACCTGCGTGGAATCATTCCAGAATACGGGTTTGCCAAACAGTTTAAAGGTGGAATCTTCTGTTGAATAATACATACTGTCGCTAACGGCCTGGGCGGAATCATTATAGATCCTAACATGATGAAAGCCGAGGAAATAACGGATGCTGTCTTTCGGTACTTTGTTGATATCAACTGCAGTTGGTTGTTTTAGGGTATCGGTTGCAGTGATGATGACAGATTTGGAACTCGTATCCTTTTTAACAATAGAAGTTGAATCTGTTTTTATGTGAATAGAAAACGTAGAATCATTTTTTTTTGTGCCAGGACTTAAAGAGCTGTCCTTTATTCGGACGGTATCGCCATGTATCACTGGTTCTCGGTCTGTATAAACAACCGGAATCTTCTTTTTCAAACTATCATCTAAAGCTGTTTGATTGTTTGTTACCATTGCAAGTCTTGCATCGAAACTTAAGCTGTCTTTTACAACTGGTATTTTACTTTTTGTCGAATCATTTTTTACGGAATCAATTATATTGATGATTTTACTTTCTGTCGTGTCGTATTTTCTAAGGCCGGAGAAAAGCGTGTCTGCAGCTACGTAGGTGCTGTCACCATCTTTGAAAAATATCATCACTGGTTTTCTTGTCGCAAGGAATGTGTTGTTCTTTTTATTTATGAAGAGTTGATCGCCAAGTACGATTAAATTATTTACACTATCAACAAGTTTACCATGCCCCTCTACCTGCACAGCACCTGTTGTACCTTCATAAACCATTTTATCACCACTTAATGAAGTCCTGCTTTTCCCATCCTGGAAAGAACTCTTACTGTCAAAAACGGCATTGCCCGTTTCTAAATTATAGGAACCTGCTTTTGTATCAATAATTCCATCTTTACTTACAATATGTGTGGGCGAAATAAAATAGGCAGTTCTAAATTCAGTATTATACCGGAGGCTATCTGCAGTCATATTGTATTTCGGATCTACCAAATGAACATTATTTTTAAAGATAGCATCCTTTGTATCGGAATAGTAAACCCCGTCCTGGCTGGTTAATACGGTTTTGTCGTTGATCACTTTGCCACCGCCGCTATAATTGGCAATGCCCGTTCCTATATTATATATAAGGTCCTCTGTTGTTAATATGGCTTTGCCATCTGTAAGCTTTACCGTTTTTTGAAGGTGAGCGATTCTTTCGTTCCCTATGTATCTCAGGTACTGTGCATATGTGTGCATGGTATCTCCATCGTTGATGTGTACATTTCCAAAAACTTCGGCTATGCCGGTCTGTTGGTTTAGGATGATACTGTCGCCTGTTAAAATGGTGCCACCCTGTATTACTTTTGCATCTCCCGCAAGTGTTTGAAATACGGAAGTATCTTTTGTAATCTGGCGCTGGCTTCTTGCACTGATGATCTCAATGGTGCGGAGTGTATCCTGTGGAGCGGGAACTACCTGTGCTGCACAAAATTGCACAGAGAAAAAAAGGAAAGCTGGAAAAAGTATTTTATAAAAAATAGACAACAGTTGGGTTTAAGTTGATAAAAACAATCCCGTATCCCGCATCCCGCATCCCGCATCCC
>JBDSBG010000225.1:0-39400 GCA_039921685.1 Ferruginibacter sp. | reverse complement strand
CATGATTGATATCTAACGGCAGCATATGAGCGAAATTTTTATGGTCGAAAGTTTTTTCAAAAACTAAATTGCCAGGCATTTTGTGTTCCGGGTTATAGTGCCAAATAAAAAATCTGCAATGAATTTTGCTCCAAAAGCCGTCGATATTTTCTTGTTTTTTTCAATTAAAAATAGCAATCCCATAGCTCAAAAAGTAAAAAACCTGACTTAATTGGATTACTTAAATCATATAATTTTAATTCTTTGCTGTCACCGATGACCTTGAACAGCTGTCCGCCGGGGTTCAAAATTACCAGGTGACTTTATTGGTAAAGAATACACTACTTTAGTATAAGTATTTTACTATGTTACCGTAAATCTTAGTATGAAAAAATATATCTTGATTGTACTTATTGCCTTAGGATGCAAAAAAGTAAATACTCCAACCAATAACAACGTGACGGTTCCTGATGAAATTTCAGGAGTTGTTCAAAAGGGTCCTTTTACTGCAGGAAGCAGTTTAACATTGTTTGAATTAGATAATCAATTTAATCCAACCGGCAGCATATTCAACACACAAGTAACTGATGACAAAGGAACTTTTGTTTTTAATACTACAGGGCTTAATTCAAGATATTGTATTTTAAAGGCAGACGGTTACTATTTTAACGAAGACCAGGCTTTTATTTCCAACTCGCCACTAACCTTATATTCATTGTGTGATGTTGCAGATACAGCGACAAGATTCAACGTTAATGTTCTCACACACCTTATAAAACCCCGGATAGAATATTTGATTCAAAATGGCAACACCCTACAGGATTCAAAAAAACAGGCACAAGCTGAATTGTTGCATGTTTTTGGCCTTAGCAAACCAGATATAAAGGCATTTGAAAACCTTGACATAATAATGCCTGGTGACGATAATGCGTTACTTCTTGCTATCTCTTTGATTGTACAAGGGTCTAATTATTCAATTCCATTCGGAAATTTTGATGGAAACTTTTCAGAACTGCTGACAAATATTGCTAATGACATCAAAACAGATGGTGTTTTAAATAATGATCCATTGCTGTACCGGTTGCTAAATAATTCTTTCCTCATAAGAGAATCTGCGGTTCACACTAATTTAAGTAATAGGTATAGTCAATTAGGGCAAACCATTGCTAACCTGGATATCCGAAAATATGTGGACTCTTTCATAACTCAAACATCCCTGCGCCTGGATGGCAATTCGATTTACTTCCCTGATAAAGTATATGACTCAAATTACAATATACTTCGTCTTACTGATTTCGATTTTTACGGCAATCCTTCCCAACCTAATATTAGCACTCTCTTAATGAATGTCTACGTGCCCTTAAATACCACCCTTTCTGTAAGGATTGAAGAAATTGATTCATTATCTCATCCAACAGGATTAATCTCAAATCTATATGATATTGTGGGAGTAGGAAACTCGATTGATCCGACTGCAACACACTCCAAACTGGTTGTGTTCCCAAATCTCAGCACATTATATCATATCGACCTTGCCAAGGGTTATTCTTATAAGCTTAAGTATTTCATAAATGGCAGTACCACGCCCACAATCGACAGGGAAATAAGTGTCCAGTAACTTGAGCTTGCAGACTTCATCCCAATTTGAATAAGTAATTGCGAACGAAACCAGACTTCGTGCGACATATTTAGAAGTTTCACCAGTAGTGATTCCGTTTACCTTCTGTGTAGGACACATCCATGCATTATAAAATTCCCATTCGGGACATCGCTCTTTGGTATTCGAATTGGCTGCTCACTCTGCAATTTATAGCAATAGCCGGGTAGTTATATGCCTAAAAAAGGTCTGATGCCTTTACCCTTGCTGTAGATTAGGCTTATTTAAAATAAATTAAAAATTAACAAACCAAAATAAACATTATAACGTATTTGCTTTTAGATTCAACTAATTTTCAATGTTGGTTGTTTTAAGGGTTAAAGAAAATCCCCCCTGATTCTTCAGGGGGAATTTTATTTTTATGAATATCGGGAAGAACAACTAACTTTAATTTTCAAACCTCCAATACTTTTAAAAACAATTATTTCGGTACTCGAATACTCCCTTTTCCCACCTTTCTCCAGCGAATGCTTTCTTTAACCTAAAACATTTTTTATGCGTAGTACGGCTACCTTTTCAAACCACCATGTCACAAAATTAGTTTGCTTTTTTACAATTGCTTTTCTGCTCAACCTTCCTGTTAATGCACAGTTCTGTGCAAATGAAACGGTTTATTATTTAGAAGATTTTGGCACGGGCACCAACCCTTCAAGCCATCCGGATGTGCTTCCATCGGGACTCACGTACCAGGCGAATGGCCCGCTTGCAGATGAAGGTGTATATCGTGTGATTAACAACACGCAGCAAAAACCAGAGTGGCACAATGCACCTGACCACACTCCTGCTGACGTAAACGGGAAGATGCTTGTTGTGAACGGACAAGCCGAAAATTTCTTTGTTCATGTTACAACAAGGCCTCAGGGTTTTGCAGCAGGGTTTTATTCTGCCAGTGTTTTTTTACTGAATGTAAATACGCCGGGTACCTGTTCGCCGAACCCACTATTGCCATTAATTAATTTCAGGGTAGATTATCGTGCAGCAAATAATAACTGGACCCCGTTGGTGAATTCTCCGATCAGTTCAGGCTCAGTTCCACAAACTCCTAACCCAACATGGATACAACTTGGTGCTGTATTTACTTTGCCAACAACGGGCAATTTTACTGTTACGCAGATCAGGATCAGGCTTGCAGACGGTATCGTTGGCGGATGCGGAAATGATTTCGCACTGGATGATATCAAGCTGGCGTCATGTCCTTCCGGCGGACCATTACCGGTGAGTTTTCTCAACATCAATGCAAACCAAAAAGGTACAGGTGCACTCATAAACTGGGCAACATCTTCAGAGGTAAATAATAATTATTTCCAGGTAGAAAGAAGCAACGATGGAGGCATTAACTGGCAGATCGTTGGGGATGTAAAAGGTGCGCTTAACAGCAATAGTATAAAAAATTATTCCACTTATGATGCAAAGCCAGTGGCCGGCAATAATTATTACAGGATAAAACAAGTTGATATCGATGGCAGATTTAAGTATTCAATAACGGTTAACCTTAAACTAAATACGGATATTACTGCTGTATCTGTACTTACAAATCCATTTCATAATTCTATCACGCTTGACTTTCTAAGCAACCGCAATCAATCTGTGAACTGCAGGCTGCTTGATATAACGGGCAAACAAATACTTACGCAAAAAATCAGCATTGCAAAAGGAAGCAGCAGGAAAGAAATAAATGGATTGAACCAATTAACCGGCGGAACTTATATTTTGCAGGTATCGGATGATTCGGGGGCGGTTTTGTTTAAAGATAAATTGGTGAAACAGTAGAATAAGAAATAAGTAATATAAAATAAGGAATAAGAAAGTTGACAGCCCCTTGATCAGAAAAATCCTGATAACTTACTGGCTTTTCAACTTTCTTATTTTTATATTCCTGATTTCTTATTTTATATTTTCTGCCTTTCCATCCAATCCTTCTCCTTTTCGGTTGTCAAAGCCTGTATTATCCCAACAAGAAACAGGCAAAACACACTGATTGCGAGAAACAATAAATTATATGTCTCGTATCCTTCAATACCATTATTGTGGGACTTAAAGAAAAGCATAAGATCAGATATAAAAAACCATATCCAGAAAGCGATTGCTGTTATGAAAATAATATAAGAGATCATCTTTACGGGCCTGGAGGGATGAAACTTCGTTTTCCGGAAAAAAATGATATAAGCACTCAAAAATAAACTTGTGGGAAACATCAGGATCAGTATCATATACGCATAGGTGAACCATGGTATATAACTGAGCAAGCCAAAGAAGAACTTGATGCCAAGCATCAATAAAGCAAAGGCAAGAAGAAAACCGATAAAAGTAAAGAATAAGGTTCCGAATAATCGAAGGTATTTTCCGTTGTCTTCCATGCTGCGAAGGTACTTAAACCTAACAGGTTTTAGAAACCTAACAGGTTTTAAACCTAAACCTAACAGGTTTAAAAAACCTGTTAGGTTTAACCTCCTAAAAATAACTCAGATTCGTTTTCGGCGTAAGTGCCAATAAAGATTGATACATCAGCTTTATTGTATTCTCAATATCATCTTTATGTATCATCTCAACCGTAGTATGCATATAGCGCAGTGGAATTGATATTAGTACCGAAGGGCAACCATCATTCGCATAAGCAAAAGACTCTGTGTCGGTGCCTGTGCTGCGGCTAACTGTACGAAGTTGCACCGGTATTTTATTTTTCTCTGCGACATCCTGTACAAAGGTCAATAGTTTGTTATGAACAGCCGGGCCATAACATAGTGAAGGGCCCTTGGTGCATGAGCATTCACCTTCAATAATTTTATTGATCATTGGTGTACTGCTATCATGGGTTACATCAGTAACAATTGCCACATTTGGTTTAATCCTGCGGGCAATCATTTCTGCACCACGCAAGCCAATTTCTTCCTGCACTGCATTTACAACATACAAACCGAAGGGCAGCTTTTTCTTGTTTGCTTTTATCAAACGTGCAACTTCTGCAATCATAAAACCACCAATGCGATTGTCGAAAGCACGGCCGATCAAAAAATCATGTGCCAGTTCATCATAGCCTTCTTCGTAAGTAGCAACGGCACCAATATGGATACCCAATGCCTCCACTTCCTTTTTGCTGCGGGCGCCACAATCCAAAAATAAATTATCAACTTTCGGCTGTGGCTCCTTTGCATCTGCATTACCCATACGGGTATGGATAGCCGGCCAGCCAAATACAGCTTTTACAATTCCTTTTTTACCTTGTATCAACACACGCATTGATGGTGCAATCTGGTGATCAACGCCTCCATTTCGTTTTAAGTAGATCAAACCTTCGGGAGAAATATAATTTACAAACCAGCTTATTTCATCCGCATGAGCCTCGATAACAACTTTAAATGGATGATCAGGATTGATCACTCCTACAGCAGTTCCGTACGGATCGGTGAACACATCATCTACATGAGGACGCAGGTAATTGATCCATAATTTCTGGCCGCTGCTTTCAAAGCCCGTGGGGGATGAATTATTGATATAATTTCTTAAAAAAGTATAGGAAGTATCGGGTAGGGTACGTTTTGTCTTTATTGCTTTTGCCATGATTTATCTGTTAAGGCAACAAATTAACTAAATACTTGCGATAAAACTTGCAATTGAAGAAAACAACATCAATCCATCTACCAAAAAATAATAAAAAAAATAACCCTGTTTCCGCAATGACATCCGGTAAACCGATAAGGTAACCATGCCCGTTACCAGGAATGCTATGATCTGTGCATTGCTGTCAAAAAAATACCTGAGAAAAAAACCACATGCCAGGTACAAGGAAAAAACAATGGTCATGATGATACCCAATGTTCTTTGGCTCACATCAGTAGCCAGGCTTCTTAAAGCATGTATTTTATCAACATGTATATCCCTTGAATCAAAAATAATACAGAGCATAAGCATGAATAAGAACCTTGCTGAAAATAATAAAGCAACGGATAAATGATTGAGGGGAATTGATTCTTGAGCAGGAATGATGACCGTAACATAAGTCCAGGTGAATGACAGCAGCACTGTCTTTAAAAATCCCGCTTTACGAGTAAATGCAAGCTGTTTTACCGGCCACAATGGAACGCTGTAAAGCAAAGTGAGCAATACTGCCACGATAATATAGGGCAGGATAGCCGGCAAATAACTCAGACAGTATAATAGTCCCAAAGCAGCTAACACGAATATCGAGAGATTCGAAAACTGTTTTAGTAAAAATTTACGAGGAGAACTCTCCCTGTTAAAATAATATTTGCTGATGAGCCAGTAAAAATTATAGCTACTGAGTGTTGAAAAAAAAATCAACCCATAGATATAGTTACTGGAAGGAATATGAAGCAGCAGGAATGTTTGGGCACACAGTCCAACTGCGCAAAAAGAAATGAAAATAGAATGAGAAAGGATGAATTGCAGCCATTTCATTAGGGGCATTGTTGGTAAACGGGATCGCCGGTAACAATGGTATTACTTCTGTTTTTTGCAAAATCGGTTACATAAATTTCATAATACATGGTATCGATTCTGCCCGGAAGCCCGCCATTGCAACCTCCAAGTGAAACGTAAACAGTGACATCGGCTTTCAGATTTTTTTTAGTTGCACCGGTCAGTGCAGGAAAAGAACGTTCAAGTGTGTCACCAGTGCGTAAGTTTTTTATGTGTACGATCGCAGTATCACCAAGGTCTCCTTCAGCATCTGTTAGTGAAAAAACAACACCAGGGCCCTGGCTCGAAGTAGAATTATCAAAAACATTTGTTGTGAGTGATTTGTATGTAATCTGTGGCGCACTTGTATATTTATCCTTATTGCAGGCAGAAAATATGATCCCAAGGACAAGTACTAATATTGTTGCTCTCATCATTTTAAATTGTACCCAAATTTAATGATAGAAAATGAAATAACAATCTTAAATAAAAGGCGCAAATTTGCTCATAACAATGAATACGCTTCAAGACGATAATGAAATAAGGAAACAGGTCTTTAGCCACAGCAGGGCTGAATTTGAAAAACTGGCAGTTCAGATTTTCAATTTTCAATATACGAACACTGACATTTACAGGCAATATTGCATGGCATTAAAAACGGACCCTGCGAAAGTGGACCGCCTGGAAAAGATCCCTTTTTTACCAATACAATTTTTTAAAGCCAGGAAAATAATGGCAGGTAATTTTGTGCCTGAACTTATTTTTGAAAGCAGTGGTACAACGGGATCGGTTAACAGTAAACATTTTGTAAAAGATAAAAATGTATATGAGGAATGTTTTCTCACTGCATTTAAATTATTCTACGGCGATGTCTCCCGCCTTTCAATCATTGGGCTACTCCCCTCTTATTTGGAAAGACAGCATTCATCACTCGTTTACATGGTAAATGAATTGGTGAGCCAAAGCAAACATCCTTCAAGTGGCTTTTATTTATACGATACAGAAAAGCTGTACCAGGCTTTATTGGAAAATGAAAATAATAAACAACCTACCCTATTGATTGGAGTGACCTATGCTTTGCTTGATTTTGCAGAAAAATATCCCAAAAAAATGCACAATACAATCGTGATGGAAACCGGGGGCATGAAAGGGAGAAGAGAAGAGCTTACAAGAGCAGAAGTGCATGAACAGCTAAAACAACAGTTTGGCATAGCCGAAGTTCATTCAGAGTATGGGATGACCGAATTATTGTCACAGGCATATTCCAAGGGCAATGGCATTTTCAATTGTCCGCCATGGATGAAGATATTGATCCGTGCAGAAGATGATCCATTCGATATCAGTTCTTCCAATAATATACAGGGTAAATTTGCAGCCGGCGCTGTCAACATCATCGATCTTGCAAATTTTTCCAGCTGCTCCTTTATTGCTACCGATGATGCGGGCAGATTGTATAATGACGGAAGTTTTGAAATTTTGGGGCGGCTGGACAATAGCGATCTGAGGGGATGTGGGTTGATGATTGTTTGAAGAAATGTAAAAGTCAGGATTTTCATTAAACGAGCATTGCTTCACAAATCAACGAGTTGAATTTTACACTTTTGCATTCTCCATTGTTACGCAAAAAAAGGCAGGATTTCGAGCGGAGCTCACATCGCAAGAAGCTTCACTTTTACATTTTACATTTTGCATTCTACATTTTACATTTACATCTTCCTTCTGCTTATTAAATACTTTTCCCTGATGATCTTGCTCATTGGTTTTTCATGCACTTTACTCTCCAGCCAGGAAACAATATCGAGATAAGCGAACGCACGTGTTTCAAAACGGCTATGCTCAAACGCTTTTATTGTATTGAGAAAATTTTCGAATTCAATTTTTAATTTATTGGCTGGTAAATGAAATGTCTTGCGCAGGAATTTAAAAGTTTCTTCTTCGATCACGGTAAGGTTTTCCATTTTTGCCATGAAACGATAAACGGATTTGATAAGATGTTCTATAATATCAGCATTGCCTAATTCATAATGAGCGATTAGGTGAAGCAACCTGGCATAACATTGCAGGTCGTTTCTCAGATCAACATGATCGTTGATAATCTTACGGAGATAGTCTATACATTTTTCATATTTGGCAGCGCCGAAATACAGCGTTGCAATTTTATAATTGAACACAAGTATGCGGTGCCTGTCCAGGTAAAGCGCATACTCTGCAAGCTTGTTTTCAACAGTTGTTACCAGTGCCAGTCCTTCTTTGAATGTACCCAGGCTGATGTGCTGGTTCAACAACGCACTGTTGATGTACACAAAAGTTTGTATGCGGTTATTATCATGGCGGTTTGCTACTTCGGACCTGGAGAATTTTTGAAACTGTTTGAGCGTAAAATCAAATTGCTTGTAATTTTTTAAATCAAAATGAGCGTTCAGCAGATTATGCATTCCTTTTATGTAATGGCCGGTATCTACACCAATCATGAGTTCGTGTTCATGAAAAAGATCAACCCATTTTTGTGTATATCGATAATACATTAAAAAATCCTGGCGAATAAAGGCAAACCAGCAATAGCTTTGGTAAAAATAAAGCCGTTCATAAAATGCAGTTTGCTTATAGGCGTCTTTTGGAAGATGTGTTTTAAAGAAGCTTTTAATACCAACTTCATCTTTTTCATTACGTGCATGTCCATTCTTAATATACCAGCTGTATAATTGCAATGCAAGATTTGAAAGTTTGGTAATCATACTCCTCTTTTCATTGATCTCATCTGCTTCCATACTCAGCCTGTCGGCACGGTCCTGCATACTTCGCGTAATATGCAGTATCTCTATCTTTTTCTCAAGTGATATTACCTGGATCAAAAAACTATCCTGGTTATAATTAATAGCAAGTTCCTTGGCTTTTTCTAAGAGTTTAAGGCTTTGCAGGTACAGGCCTTTATTATAAAGTATGCGGGCATAATCAAGTTGTTCGTGCAGCTGAAGATCAATACTCTCCTGTGTTTTTATCAGCCGGAGGCTTGCCAGTAATTGCTTGTAAAGATGTGCCTTGGTGTTAGAAAGTTGTGGCTTCCTTATAGACGCTAATCGTTTTAAAAGTAACTGTTCATCGTATTCATTCATTTTTTCCAAAGCATCAAATAGCTCAATGATCTTAAGGTCCTTATTGCCTGAGTTTCTTTGTATATAGAGTTTAAAGTTTCGTTTTTCAGACTTTTCTAAAGAATGAATCAGCTGAAATAATATATCCGCAGAACGGTTGGGCATCATGAACAATTTTTCTTCAAACTCAATACTGGTAATGCTTCAGTCCCGAAACAGTATCGTTTAAGATTGTAAAATATAAAATAAGTTGGTTTGAATATAACGCCGACAGCGATTAATTTCAATATTAGAAACTGCATGCCAGGTTAGCAGGATATTAGCGACAAACATATTAGCAGGCAATCGAAAAAAGGCAGGCAATCAAAAGGCAGTATTAACTTTTACTGCGGCAATTTAGATAAAAAATGAATACAACGGCAAAAGCCGTAAATATTTTCATATGGCAAGCAATCGAAAGGCGCTCCGTTTCTACGGAGGGCCATTTTTTTTCAGCGGATGGAACCGGAAGGATCGTTATTAAAAATGGATGGGGTGAGCCGGTTGCGGGCATTTGACTTCAATCTTAGCTTCTGACGGTCCCGGATAAATTTCACGGGGCGACTCTCATATTTGCGATTTAGAGAGGATTTCTTTGCTGAAATTCACAAAGTAGCCGTTGAATTTAAAAGCAGCGCTGCTGAAAAAGAAAGCTAAAATTAGAAATGATTCCTGGTCTTCATGGCAGTCTTAATTTCCCTGCAAATGTCTTGATTCAAAATTATTAATCGCAAAGCGCAAGGCATCATGCCCACAAAGCGCCCGGAGAAAAAAGAAATAAATACCAAAACTGCGTAAATGCCTAACGTTTGCGAACCTGGGAAACGTAAATTAAATTTCATAAATGCAGAGATTAATTCATCATTTCTGGATTCCTTTAAACCAGTCCAGGATGCAAGGGAATTTCCCCCCAAGCTCCCCACAAAACCATACTTGAACTTCTCCCATCATACAGATCTTCAAGAAAAGGTTTTAAATTAGTAGCCAGGTAAGCCCCAGGCGTCATACGTTACGCTAACTTGCAACCGAAAAAATGAAACAACTATATCATATCGGACTTTATGCTTTACTTTTTACGGCTTTCACAAGTTGTGAAGGGCAAACAAAAAATACCAATCGAACAGAAGCTAATTCATCATCGTCTAAGAATAAGTTGGTTGGGGGTGGATGTGACGGTTGTGAAATAATGTTTGTTGGAATGCCGGCAAATATTAAATCTGTTGACAGCAGTGTTGGTTGGATTGAGAAAGGACAAAAGCTTTTAGTAACTGGCAAAGTTTTTAAAATGGACGGCAAGACCCCTGCTCCAAATGTTATTATCTATTATTGGCAGACAGACAACGATGGGTATTATTCACCCAAAAGCGGAATGGATGAAAAAGCCAAACGTCATGGGCATCTGCGAGGATGGGTAAAGACTGATGACTATGGCAAATACTCAATTTATACAATCAGGCCGTCACCTTACCCAAACGATCAAATTCCTGCCCACATTCACATTTCCATTAAGGAGCCGAATATCGACAACGAATATTATATTGACGAGTTTGTGTTTGATGATGATAAACTTTTGTCAGGCACAAAAAGAAAAGCAGTTGAAAACCGTGGTGGTAGCGGGATTTTAAGACTATTAGTTTCAGGCAACTTGCAAATTGCAGAACACGATATTATTTTGGGCTTGAACATTCCAAACTATCCCAGGACTTTGCAACCAGAAAAACAATCAGGACTTCAAATTGGAGAAGACAGCCCATCATTTATTCCCTATCATGCCTTCGGACCGGACAAGGGAACGAGAACCTGCCCCGTTTGTAAATATGGACGTTACCACGGAATTATATTTTTTGTTGGCAATAACCCCAATTGGGAGAACATTAAGAAGTGGCTGACTTTTCTTGAACGGGAAAGTACGAACAGAAGTAAATTTTTGAAAGCCTATTTTGTTTATGGCAACGAAAGAAACTACGATAAGGAGGACCGGGAAAATGAATTGGAGAAAATTGGTATCGATTTAAATCTAAAAAATATTGCTTTGACTTTTGTTCCGTCCATGCAAGACACAGAAACCGAAGTCTACTTAAATAAAATAAACCCGGCAGTTGAAAATACTTTTATCATCTTCAGGCACAGAGCAATAATAGAAAAGTACATTGACCTCGAACCAACAGCAGAAAGTTTTAAATTAATTTCAGCTACGCTGGACAATACCAAAGGCGACTACTTCAATTTATCAGAACCATCTCACGACTAACTGAAAATGGCATGTTCAAACATCAGGTTGAACAACTGCGGGCCCACAAAGGGACAATGATCCGCGGTACAGATCCAGTTTATACCCGGCGAACGGAGTTGTGAAGACGATAAGAAAATCTTTGATTTAGACTTGGGCAACTTATGATACGTATCCTGTATCCGCCTATCCACAACTTTCAGAAAATCAAAATAAATCTTAACTCAAAAGTCCTTGGCTATCATGAAAATAAATCCCTAAAACCCAATGCTGGCAAGGGTTTTAAGAGGAAGCTATTGCTTTTAAGATAGTAAAATGGCAAACAAGATGATTTGAACCAGGAACAACAAGTGGTTAATTTCGTTTTAGCAGCGAAGGAGAAGGTAGGGAAAAATATTTCAGGTGAAGGGTAAGCGGGAGCACGAATAACACAAAGATCAAAAAAAATAATTCAACAGCGCGGCTGTAAAGTTTTTCATATGGCAAGCAATCGAAAGGCGCTCCGTTTCTACGGAGGGCCATTTTTTTTGTTGATACTCAGGGTAAATACGCTGGTTGTAACAGCGAGGTGGCAGCAGAGCTGTCTGAATTTACAAATACCCAATACTTTTTGACCTATCCCCCAAACCCGAATCTCAATCCGCTATCCCTTAACCAACTCCTGGGCGGTCCCTCCTTAAAATGCAATTTCCCATTCAAACCGCATAAAGCACCCTTTTCCGCCAAATAATAAATGGATAAGATATTAAAATATTTTGCACTAGCTGGCGTTTATGCCTTTGTGCGCCATATTACCTGCTTGCAAAGTAGCCCAAATGGAATTAACTTTAAGGATACAAATCCATGGCGCTCTTATTGGCGTATAAGACATTAGATAGTTGTTTCGTGGAGACAAACATGAATAATAAGAAATTTATTATTTAGCTCCACACCAGAGGGGTTCTTTATTTAACATGACCATGCCTGACATTAAAATCATACCTGGGGACAGAGATCTCTTAAAAAGAACGATTGCGTTACAGCAGCAGGTAGGCAATACGCCCTTGTTCAGGATCACAAAACTTTTTACAAAAAACAATATTTCCATTTATGCAAAGCAGGAATGGATGCAAATTGGCGGCAGTGTAAAAAGCAGGCCGGCCTATAATATCATACGGACTGCCATTGAGAACGGCGAGCTAAACAGCAATAAAATATTGTTGGATGCAACCAGTGGGAATACTGGAATTTCCTATGCAACTATCGCACGTGAACTTGGGTTGAGGGTCGCACTTTGCCTCCCTGAAAATGCTTCCCAGGAAAGAAAAAATATTTTAGAAGCGTTGAATGCAGAAATAATATACACCTCAAAATTTGAAGGAACAGACGGCGCACAGGAAGTTGCGAGGTCATTGGCGGAAAAATATCCGCAGCGTTACTTCTATGCAAACCAATATACAAATGCAAATAACTGGAAGGCACATTACTTTACAACTGCCATGGAAATCTATAAAGCGCTGCCCGGCATAACTCATTTCGTAGCTGGTCTTGGAACAACCGGCACCTTCGTGGGAACGGGAAAAAGATTGAGGTCTTTAAACCCAGCTATCAAACTTATTTCATTGCAACCAGATTTTCCTATGCATGGCCTCGAAGGCTGGAAGCACCTGGAAACTGCGGTTGTGCCTGGCATTTATGATGCTACAATTGCCGATGAAATGATGCAGGTGAGCACAGAAGAATCATACGAGGTGATAAAAAGAATGGCAGCAACAGAAGGGCTGATGCTTAGCCCATCTTCAGCAGCTAACCTTGCCGGTGCGATAAGAGTGGCACATAAAATCGATAAAGGCATTATCGTCACAGTTTTACCAGATAACGCTGACAAGTATGCCGAAGTTATCAAACAATTATTTTAAGTATGTTGAAAATAGAAGCAATGCCTAAGGAAGAAATGATTGTTGATGGCAAAAATAATTTTCCAGATGAGTGTTGCGGATTTATGTTTGGTAAAGAAGAAGGAGAAACAAGAACCATAGCAAGGTCCCTGCCTGTACTGAATTCTAAAGAAGGCGACAAGCGCAGGCGGTTTGAAATATCTCCCATGGACTATATGAATGCCGAACGATACGCGGATGAAAACAGCTTGCTTTTATTGGGCATTTATCATTCGCATCCAAATCACCCTTCGATTCCTTCAGAGCATGATCGGGTGGCGGCACAGGTTTATTTTTCGTATGTGATCATTTCTATACAGGAAAGAGAATTTAATACCATCCAGTCGTGGCGGCTAAATGAATCATCTCAATTTGAAGAAGAACAAATTATCTAAACGTCCAGTAAAACAATCCAGGTTATGCCAACAGTTATCATTCCAACCCCATTAAGAAAATTTACGAACAATAGTTCCAAAGTTGAAATCGGTGGCGGAAGTATCAAAGAAGCCATCAATGAACTTTCTTTGAATTTTCCGGACCTTAAAAAACATTTACTTGATGAATCGGGAAAGATCCGTTCGTTTGTAAACATTTTTGTTGGCAACGATGATATCCGCAACCTTCAGCAGGAGAATACTGAGGTTAAAGCAGATACGGTGATAAGTATTATCCCGGCAATTGCGGGTGGGAAGGGGAACTTGATGTAAGATTTAAGATCCAGGATTTAAGATTTGAGGAAGATTGCTGATTTCGAATGTCGGGCATCTCATTACTAAAAACAAAAACGAAGATGAATACTGAAAATATACAGTTCTCCCCTGCTGAATATGGCCGCTACAACAGGCATATCATTATCCCGGAATTTGGATTGGTGGGGCAACAAAAATTAAAAGCCGCGAAGGTGCTGGTGGTCGGCTCGGGCGGACTTGGAAGCCCGGTGCTGCTTTACCTTGCTGCGGCTGGTGTTGGAACCATAGGAATCGTTGACTTTGATGTGGTGGACGACAGCAATTTACAACGTCAGGTACTCTTTGGCGTTACTGAAGTTGGAAAACCAAAAGTGGAAGCCGCAAAAGAAAGATTGCAGGGATTGAACCCTCATATCAACATCATTACTTATAATACACAGCTCACGTCACAAAACGCCCTTGATATTGTTAAGGATTATGATGTTGTTGCAGATGGTACAGATAATTTTCCCACACGTTACTTGGTAAATGATGCATGTGTTTTGTTAGACAAAACAAATGTGTATGCTTCCGTCTTTCAATTTGAGGGACAGGTTTCTGTTTTTAATTATACAGATGCAAAAGGAAATACAGGCCCAAATTACCGGGATCTTTATCCTACGCCCCCACCCCCGGGATTGGTTCCCAATTGTGCGGAAGGTGGTGTATTAGGTGTATTGCCGGGCATCATCGGCTGCCTGCAGGCAAGTGAAGTGATAAAGGTTATTACAGGTATTGGTGAAAATTTATCAGGCCGCTTCTTCGTGTTTGATGCATTAACCTTTGAAACAAGAACATTTAACATTAGCCGAAATGAAAACAATCCATTGAATGGAAAAAATCCAACGATCAAACAATTGGTGGATTATGAGCAATTCTGCGGAATGAAGGCAGTGGAAAAAATCATAAAAGAAATTACGGTCGATGAATTTGATGAATGGAAGTCATCAGGTGAAGACATCCAGGTAATCGACGTGCGTGAGCCCGTAGAATATGAAGAGGTAAATATCGGGGCACTCTTAATTCCCCTGGCAACCATTGCCGACAATGCAGGCAAAATAGACCGCAGTAAAAAAGTAGTGGTTCATTGTAAAATGGGTGGCCGCAGTGCAAAAGCAATTCGTGAACTCGAAGAAAGATTTGGCTTTGATAATTTGTACAATTTAAAAGGCGGCATCACCGCGTATTTGCAGAAAACAAATACTTAATGCTTTTTTTATTCCTGGCAAATCAATCATAAAAGCCGTTGGGTTAACTCTTTCTACCTTCTACAAAATACATATCAATCATCCCTTTATTCTTTGCTTCGATCTTACCACGGTGAATACAGGTGAATGTATCTTTCACTAATTCATAAGTACTGCCGCTGATGTTCACCTTTCCAATTGCCCCGCTGCTTTCCATTCGGGAAGCTGTATTTACAGTGTCTCCCCAAATATCATAAGCGAATTTTTTGATCCCTACAATGCCTGCTACTACCGGCCCTGTATGAATGCCGAGGCGTAACTCGAAAAAAGGTTGCCCTTTTGCTTCTCTTTCTTTTTTATTTCTTTCAATGAAATCTATCATCTCCAGCGCTGCAGATACAACGTCAAAAGGATGGGATTTATTTGTTACAGGCAAACCACCGGCGCACATATAAGAATCGCCAATGGTTTTTATTTTTTCTATACCGTGATTTGTTATGATACGGTCAAACTCACTATAGCAATGATTGATCTCGGCCACCAATTCTTCCGGCGTAAGTTTTTCACTCGCCTGTGTAAAATTTTTAAAGTCAGTGAATAAAACTGAAACAAGATCCAGGCTTTTCGCTTTTGCAACACCAGTGGCTTTTAATTCTTCTGCAGTTTCTTCCGGTAAGATATTCAGCAATAATTCATCACTTCGTTTTTTCTCTTTGCTGATACGATTTCGTTGTGTAAAAAATACAACAGCAAACAAGAGAACGATGCCAAATCCACCAATAAAACCATTCCGTACCAATTTTTGCCTCCTTAATTCCTGTAGTTGAATTTCTTTATCCTTGTTTAGTAAATTTATTTGCGACTCTTTCTTCTCAAGATCAAATGTAAACTGCAGGGTTCCCATTTTTTTATCCGTATTAATATTGTAGATGGTATCCTTAATATCCAGCAAAAGATTCTGATACCTGAATGCATTGGCAAAGTCTGATTTTTGTGAGTATGCGGAAGATAACCCCTGGTAAGCATCTTTTATCTCTGTTACGGCATTTAAAGGAATACCGAGTTCAATTGCCTCCTTGTAGGCGTCAATGGCTAAAGCAGTATTTCCCTGGGCAGCATATGCCTGCGCCAATCCTACCAGCGATTGGGTCATGTCAAGACGCGTGTCTAATTTCTTAGAAAGATTAAAAGCTTCCGTATGTGTTTTTATGGCTTTTTGAAATTCCTTTTGCCTGGTATAAACACGACCGATATAATTCAGTGAATAAGGCAGGTTCTCGCTTCCTGCATAAGCTTGTACGGATTTGTTCAGATACACAAGAGCTGTGGAATCGTCGTTCATCTTATAATAAGTCTCTCCCAGGTTAACAGATGACGTGCCAATAGAATACTGATCATTGATGGACAGGCTTAGTTGATAGGATCGCTGAAAATATTCAAGGGCCTTGTTGTAAGTTGCTTTCTTGTTTAAATAAACACCACCAATATTTGTAAGTGAAGTTAGAATACGTAAAGTGTCGTTGAGTTCCTCTGACATTTTAAGTGATTGCAAGTGCAACTCGAGTGATTTGGCTTCATCACCCTGGGCAAAATAAACGGCGCCTTCATTGCTGAGCATATTGGCAACCCCCTTTGTATCACCCATTGACTGGTAAGCTTTCGTTGCCTGTTGCCAGGTAATAACGGCATCTTTATATTTTCCCTGCAGGTAATACCCAATGCCCATGTTTTTTAAGGCGAGTGCCAACCCCGACTTATACTTGATCCGCTCTGCAATCGTTTTTGAAGATGTAGCAATGCTTACTGCGGTATCAGGGTTATCATTGAAAAAGAGTTTACTTAATGCATTCAACAAATTTACCCGCGAAGTATCATGAATTTTCGTTGATAGAATTTTTTTAAGGCTATCGATATCATTAGAAAAAACATTCGCAGGAAAACAAAATGAAAATAAAATGCTGAAAAAGATAACCAGGCTTTTTTTATTTATCATTCAATTGAATTTTTAAGTAGTGTAAAACTAGTAAAAATGACATGGATTGAGTATATATTATTATTTACCTGTTGTGATGATACACCCAAAGAATTTCGTTAAAAAAAGGGAGGCTGAAAACCAGCCTCCCTTTTGAAATTTTACGTTTTTTAGTTCGTGGCTTTCACCAACTTAACTATTTTACGTCGCCCTCCTTGTGTAACTTCCACAAAGTACATACCACCCGACCACTGGTCCGCGGCAATCCTGATGGTACTGTTGGCCTTTGTTTTTTTCGTTAAGAATACTTTACCCTCAGCATTCAGAATCTTTACATCCACCGGGGTATTATTATCACTCGCATTGATCGCTAAATTAAAATAACTGATCACCGGGTTTGGGCTCACTAAAACAGAAAGGCCATCGGGAGTGGTTGTTTTATCATCAATTGAAATCGGCGTTTCTGATGTCCATGATGGCGGGTTAGTTTCATCCCCTCCCTTGCTTGTACCAGAAGTTCTCAGGCAGAATGCATCCATCTTTATGGTATTACAACTGATCGAACTTTGAACCCTTACTTTGGCAGTTAACGTTGGTGCCACTGCAGTTATGGTATAATAAGCAAGTTGATTTGAATTGATATCAACGTTCTGTGTTACCGTTACATCCACCTGGCTTATAACTGCGCCGGTTGATTTAAGGAACACCAGGCTCAGTTTAGGGCTACACGACAGTCCTGCGGTATGTGTTCCGGCAAAGCCACTGAAGTTGACAGTTTTACCTGCAGTTACGGCTACGTCCTGGTACACAACAGACAATTTTCCATTAGAGTTATTGAATGCATTTTTACCGCCGCAGGCAATATAACCGGTACCGGTGGTAAACGATCCGTTGGAAGAATTCCAGTTCCAGCCAGTGGTTCCGCTTTCGAAGCTGCCATTGGTCAATAGGTTACCCGAAGTGTTTATGCAATTACAATCAGGTAGCAATCCAAAATCATATGTGTTATTGGTATTGCCACTGTTTTCAGGTTCTGTCGCTGAAGCCAACGTTATTGCCTGCCCCCTGATCTCGCCATTAATTAATGTTACGCCATTATCATCTGTACCATTGTTGTTATCCGGATCTGCTCCATTTACACTGCTGCTTATATAACCATTAGGAATAACTGCTCCAACGATATAATTTCCCGCAGCAAGCGCTGTAAATGTGTAATAGCCACTTGCATCCGTAGTCCTTGTAGCTATTGCTGCTCCATCGGCGACGTTATCGTTATTCGCATCATTATACAATTTTACAGTAACATTGGCAATGCCATTTTCGCTGCTGCTGTTGATCCCATCATTGTTGGTATCAAACCAAACCCTGTTACCTAATGCCAGGATGGAAGGAATAAATCCGGCATCAACAGTGAGGTTTGTTTGATTAAGGGCCAATGTGTAAGTTGCTGTAGTTCCACCAACAGGGTCACTGTCTTTGGTATCGTCTGAACCTACATTACTAGCCGAAGGACTATAGCCGGACGGTGTGGTAAAGTTGACTTTGTAACTGCCTGCTGCAAGGTTGCTGAAGCTATAATATCCAGTGCTCGAGGTAGTCGTAGTTGCCAGTACAGTTCCACCGCTGTTCATTAGTTTAACTGTTACACCCTGAATACCTGTTTCACTTGCATCTTTGATACCATTGGCATTTGCATCTTTAAACACAAGATCTCCAATAGAAGAGCAGTTAACGTTTGCCGTTACGACTACGGTTGTAATAGCTGAAACGCATCCAATCGAATTCCTTGCTGTCAAACTATATGTACCTGGCGTTAGCCCTGAGAATATACCATTCGTGTTGGTATAGCCGGAGCCCGTGATGCTAAATGTTAATCCTGTTTTTGATGAAGTAACTGTTATTGTTCCTGTAGATACAGTACAAGTTGGCTGAGAAACACTTACCGTTGGTGCAGCAGGAGTAGCTTTCGGAGCGGAGGTTCCGCTGCCGTTTGCGCTCGTACAACCGTTCACGGTAGTTTTAACCGTATAAGTGGCAGCATTATTTACCGTGATGGATGAAGTAGTTGCTCCATTGCTCCATAACAATGCTCCGGCTGCTGTTGTTGAAAGCGTCGAAGTTCCACAGTTATTCACAACCGTTACAACCGGTTTTGCAGGTGTTGTTTTAGGAGCCGCAATTCCACTGCCGGCCGCACTGACACATCCATTGGTTCCTTTTGCTGTTACGGTATAGGTATTCGCTGCTGTTACTGTGATAGTTGAACTTGTAGCGCCTGTACTCCAAAGCAATGTTCCGCTTGCAGTAGTGGATAAAGTTGATGTACCGTTACAATTGTTCACTACCGTTACTACTGGCGTTGCAGGAACAGCTTTTGGCGCTGATGTTCCGCTGCCATTTGCGCTCGTACATCCGTTCACGGTGGTTTTCACTGTATAGGTTGCTGCATTGGTTACTGTAATAGATGAAGTTGTAGCTCCATTGCTCCATAACAATGTTCCTGTTGCGGTTGTTGAAAGTGTCGAACTTCCACAATTATTAACCACTGTTACAACCGGTGCTGAAGGAGTTGCTTTTGGTGCTGAAGTTCCACTGCCACTGGCGCTCGTACATCCGTTCACAGTTGTTTTCACTGTATAGGTCGCTGCATTGGTTACTGTAATAGATGAAGTTGTAGCTCCATTGCTCCATAACAATGTTCCTGCTGAGGTTGTAGAAAGTGTTGAACTTCCGCAATTATTAACCACTGTTACAACCGGTGCTGAAGGAGTTGCTTTTGGTGCAGATGTTCCGCTGCCACTGGCGCTCGTACAGCCGTTGACGTTTGTGGTAACTGTATAAGTTGCTGCATTGGTTACTGTAATAGACGAAGTTGAAGCTCCGTTGCTCCATAACAATGTTCCTGCTGCGGTTGTTGAAAGCGTTGAACTTCCACAATTATTAACAACGGTTATAACCGGTGCTGAAGGAGTTGTTTTTGGCGCAGATGTTCCGCTGCCGTTTGCGCTCGTACACCCGTCCACGGTTGTGTTTACAGTATATGTCGCAGAATTGGTTACAGTAATGGATGGAGTTGAAGCTCCGTTGCTCCACAACAATGTTCCTGTTGCGGTGGTTGAAAGTGTGGAGCTTCCACAATTATTAACAACTGTTACAACCGGTGCTGATGGAGTTGCGGAAGGTGCGGATGTTCCGCTGCCATTTGCGCTCGTACACCCGTCCACGGTTGTGCTTACAGTATATGTTGCAGAATTAGTTACAGTAATAGATGGAGTTGAAGCTCCGTTGCTCCACAACAATGTTCCTGCTGCGGTTGTTGAAAGTGTTGAACTTCCACAATTATTAACAACGGTTACAACCGGTGCTGAAGGAGTTGCTGTTGGTGCCGATGTTCCACTGCCATTTGCGCTCGTACATCCGTCCACGGTTGTGTTTACCGTATATGTTGCCGCATTGGTTACAGTAATGGATGAAGTTGAAGCTCCGTTGCTCCACAACAATGTTCCTGTTGCTGTTGTAGAAAGTGTCGAGCTTCCACAATTATTAACCACTGTTACAACCGGTGCTGAAGCAGTTCCTTTTGGTGCCGATGTTCCACTGCCCGCCAGGCTTGTACAGCCACCTACAGTTGTTGTAACGGTGTAAGTCGCTGCATCGCTAACGGTGATGGATGGGGTTGTGGCTCCATTGCTCCACAACAATGTTCCGGCTGCGCTTGTAGAAAGTGTAGAACTTCCACAATTATTAACCACGGTTACTACTGGGGTTGCCGGAACTGCTGCAACAGTCAATGTTCCATTTGCGTAAGCGATGTTGTAGTTAGGAACAGGATCTTTTTGCACAAGGTTGGCAGGCACAATTTGATAAGTACCTCCAGGTAAATTTCCAGTACCCTGGTTAACACCCATGTTATTTTGAACCGTAAAAGTAGGTCCGCTTAATACCACATTACTATCGGCATCCTCATATTGATAATAGGATTGAACGCTGCCATAAACTGGTTGTACACCATGACAATCAACATCAGCATCATTAGCCTGGACAGTAAGTGTTGAAGGAACAATTTGCAGGTTTCCTAATCCATATGTGATATCGAAATTCTCAGATATCAAAACGCCTGGCCCGATCAGCCAGTTACCTACTGTGTAACCTGAGATCATATTCATAGATTTATAGCCGGTGACAGATAAGGTATCATCGTCACTTGCGTACACATCCAGAGAATCTACTACAAGTAGGGTATTCTCATTTGTTTCGCCATTGAAGCTTTCACTGTTTACTGCCTGCTTGGCATTCACCGCCTGTTTAGCATTCACCATTTGCTTTGCATTCACGGTTACGGCGCCGTTCACGGCCGCTCTAACATTAACGGCTGCACGCACATTCACCGCTTGTTTTGCATTGTGTAAAGTTGCATTCGCTGAATCCACATTGTATTCAAATACAGATTGCGGTGATAGTCCCACAAAGTTTGTTGTATCAGTAACAATTCCGTTCACAGCGGCTCTCACATTCACTGCTTGTTTCGCATTCACTGCCGCCCGCACACTTGTCATGAAACTCATGTTAAGGAAATCTGCCGCAGTTAATGTTACGCCGTTTACAGCCTGTTTTGCGTCGATGAATATCACTGAGTTCGACATAGGTGCCTGGTGCTCGAATTTCAATGAATCCAGGAATCCGGCCCGCTGCGAAGGATCTATGTTGGTTTGATTATAAGTGTAGTTAAATTTCAGCTCTTTACCCTTGATTGCCTGGCCATAAATTATGCTGGTATCACGCGGCGTAATGGTAATCGGCATCCTGTTGATGGTTAATATTCCATCTACAAACTGGTAATTGTAGAACTCAGATAAACTCACGGAATTTGGATTTGAAAGATCCGTAACTGCTGATGAAGCATGCCTTGTATAAAAACCGATATTGCTGAGGTTGTTTGCGGATGACGAGTAAGTGATATCTGTTAAACCAATGTCAGCCATTGTTAATCCTGTTGAAGACAAAGGTTGGTTATTGATCGTAACTACCACTGAATATGCAGGGATTACTTCACCATAAAATTTGCTGGCATTGTTCACTACGATCTTCACATTCTTAGGGATTGTTCCAAAGAAATACAAGGAGTCGCTCACACCACCATCAAGTCCACTATTAGTGATTGGCGGATTGTAAACAGTGACGGGTGGATTGCCCATGAATGTAGGAATATTTGCAATGATCGTTGAGCTGTTGACAACGGTAACGGGTATTGTATCATATTGGAAAATGACAGATGCATTCGGAGAGAAATATTCACCATTGATCACGACTGTAACCGGATCGGTACCCGGTGTAAGTGAAGGATCCTGTAAATCCATACTGTCAACCAGTGGGAACGGAGCTGAGAAAGATTTTAATGCACTATCCGCTTTGATAAATCCGTGTCCGATATTCTGTTCGTTGCCACCCAATGCAATGGCAGTGCCCTGTAGCAAGGTTTTCATTTGCGGGCCCGTGAACGATGTATCATTGAAATATCTTTTATGGGCTTCCATCAACAATGCAGCTACTGCTGCAGCATGTGGTGCGGCTGCAGATGTTCCATAGAAATTTGGTAATGGATCTCCATCAATATTGCTGCCGGGGAAACTTCCCAGATTGACCGTTGTGTTTACTCCATTTGGTGCTGTGATATCCGGTTTCTGCCTGTCAACTCCATCTACCACAGTTCCACCACGTGAAGAGAAAGATGCAACGGTAGGAACTGCAACTCCATAAATTGGTGTGTTTGTGTAAAGGACAGCGCCAACAGCAATCGCACTTTCTGCATTGGCCTGGCCAACTACTGTACCGGTACTATTTGGATGCGTATCGATTGTACCGTCTCCTCTGAAAATAATATACTTGAAACGAACATTGCCCGCACCTGACCTGCGGGTGACAATGACCTTGGCTTTTACCTGTGACAGTACAACAAATGGCAAGATCTCCAATGGATCACCACCAAGGTTATTTCTGTTGAAGCCGAATAATTTATGATTGAACTGGTCAACAAGATAAATATCCAGATCATTGGCAGCGCCGGTGCCGTCACCGATGGAATAAAAATTATCATCCCACTGTAACGCTAACGTGTAGGTGCCTTTTGACAAAGTAAGTTCCTGGTAAACATCACCGCCGCCAAAATCATTTGCAACACCTACATAATCAGCAGGTGTACTTGGTGCCTGGGTGAAAATCCCTTCATAGGACTTACTGCCAAAATTTCCTGCAGAAGTAAAATAATTCACCCCTGTTGCAGTAACATCTTCCACAGCTTGTGCAACAACACCATCTTTGAAGTATGGTTCGGTGATATAAGTAACATCATCCACAATAATATTACAACCCGCATCACGAAGGGTTTTGATTCCATCTGCAAAATTCCCTGCACTTATGAATCCAGACCGGAACATCAGGTCCGCACCGGGTGCCACATCATGAACAATTTGCAACATGGCACGGCCTTCATCGGTTGCTCTTCCATAAGGATATTCAGCCGACAAAACCACAGGGTTAGGATAAAATGGATTTGTGGAACCAGGTAAATCTTTTTGCTGCACATCCAACGCTGCAGGATTACCAGGAATAGTATTGTAGCTATCAGACATCACTCCCACTTTCACGCCTTTGCCGGTTATCTTCCATGCTTCTTTGGCTTTATGAGCAATCATTGATGTATCACCTGCCGAGTTTGCAATACCGGTTGAAGGCCAGGTAAACTTCGATGCAATTGGTGTATAATAAGGACGTACATAATTTATATACTGTGGCAACAAATTCAATTTCGGTAAATTGGCAATAGGGAACATCCCTGTAATAATGAGTGTAGTATCTCCATTATCAATCAGGTTGGTCATACCATAGTACGGTGTTTGCAATAATGCAAGTATGGTATTATATTGACCAACATTTGCAATCACCTCGATCAGCACCAACGTGTCATTGATCAGGAAAATATTATTTGTTGCTGTTGTGTCAACCAGTGAATTAGGATAAAGATAAAGTTGTGTAAGTTCTGATCCGATCAACACTGTTGTTGTATCATTTGCAGGCGGCTCATAATAAGGCAGGATACAATTGGTAATAAGTACCGTAATCGTATCCGATGCAGAACATCCGTTTGCATCGGTCACAGTAAAAATATGAATACCAGCAGCAAGGTTTGTTGTATCGCCGGAGTAAGTGTAAGGAGCTACCCCGTTGCTTACGGTGAGGTTCACAATGCCGGTTGTTTGTCCACTTTCAACACAAACGATTAATGTATCTCCTGAAGATGCGGCCAGGGAGATGTTGCAATTAGCTGGTTCGCCTACCTGGAAATCACTGAAAGTTGGACCGTTGTAAAAAGCAGTTAATGATGTATTTGTTTGTGCTGATGATGATAGTAATTCCCATGTTGGTGCATCATATTTTGAAGTGGTAAAGATCAAAGGATTCACTCCGGACACATCATCAATATCGGTAAACACCCAGTTGAAATTGACCGAGTAATCCAGCAAAGTTGCGCCTGCCGATTCGAGGTGCCAGGTGCGATTTACACTTTTACCCGGATTAATTCCTGAATTTGCAATGTCAACGTGATCCCCAGCCTGGGTATTAGCAACAATTCCACCCGCGCCCGTAAGGTTTGGCGTTAGCGTTATTGGCGCATAAGCGTTTTCATCCCCAATATCAAAACTAAGCGGGCTTGAATCAAAAGCATATCGCTGTAAATCTCCTATAACATAGCTTGCTGCTGAGGCATTCATTACAGGAACATTGAAAGCGGTGATTAATTTTTGACTGCTTGCGACACTTACCTTTCCGTTCAATAACTGCAAGCCGCCCACGTATATTGACTGTGTTCCGTTCATGGCAATGCCATTGATGTTATCTACTATAAAAGTATTGATCAGCCCGTTACCAGAAATGGTTTGTTGGGCTGTTCCACCCATCCTTAACACCGTTGCAATAGTTCCGTTATTTGTTATGGCAGAGCCGGTAAAGTCTATTTGAATACCGCCAAGCGTGCTACCGTTATCAACCTGGTAGATTCCCTGGTGTATACCCTGGGTGCTATTGCTTGTGAAGGTGCCACCCTGTATAATTAGTGATCCATAATTCTCCCAATCTATCTTGTCTTGTACAATAGTTTCTTCGGAATTTAATTTGGTAATAATACCTGTTGCCGTATTTATAATGTTTGCGGTGCTGTCTGTCGTAAAATCCGAACCCTGTGTAATGTCGATGTTGCCCGTATTGGTGATCGTTGTGTTTAGTCCGGATAAATAAACCTCCCCTGGATTGTTAAAAGATATAGTTCCGCCATTGTTCACAGCCAGGTCGTCATACATACCTATGCCATCTCCGTTTACAGCAAAAATTCCCCCGCTCAATATATTTAATGTTCCCGGTCCTGAGATCCCTGTAAAGGAACCTGCATCCATATTTCCGGTTGATTCAATATTCAGGGTTGCACCATTGGCGATATTAATAGATGCTGTATTAAAATTTATGTTTCCGAAACAAACGACGTCATCACCTGCACCATTCAGAACATTAAAACTTGATTCGCCGCCTACGTTTAAAGTAGCTGACGACTGAATAACAAGTTGGTCTGCTTGTGCACCGTTTCCGCCTACCGAATGTTCAGTCCTTATGGTAATAACATTACTGTTTGTTCCATTAGGACTAACAGTTGCAGGCACCCATGATGTACCGTCAAACCTTTGCCATGTGAGCGGGTTGTTCCAGCCGCCACTTCCAGTAGTTCTGTAGTCATCAACAACAGCAAGGCAACCTGTGTTAATACTCGTATTAGTATCATCACAATCAGTGTTATTGGTTACGTAACCGCCTGGTTGAGGGCAAGTGTTTCCAAGCGTTAGACCTGATGTAGGATCACCAAAACCATCTTCATCTGTATCTGCATAATACACAGTGACACCCACCGGCGTACACTCATTACCGGTAGTAACGCCACCATCTGCAATAAAATTGGAAGTAGAAGATCCATTAGCTAAACCGAAGTTTTGAAGCGTTCCATCATGGCCATTTCCGCTGGAATCCGCTAAGGTTGTTATTGCCGAATTATCGCCGGAAGCAATTCCCTGGTTAAAATTATAAGCTGCTAAAAGTCCTGTCCGTGCTGAAGTAATTTCACAGTTCGCAGAATTAGTAATCTCCTGGTCGCAAAGCACCCTGTCCCATACTCTCAACTCATCAATACTACCATCAAATTCATCTCCGGAATATCCATTGGCGCCAATCCTGAATGTGGTTCCACCACTGCCAAGGAAAGTGGAAGTGCTAATATCCTGCCCGATCAAAACAGCATCCCTGTAGATTTTTCTTTCTTTGGTTACATTGTCAAATGTGCATGCCCAATGGTGCCAGTTTGCATCATTGGTTATTGGAGCCAGCAGGTCGTTGCCATAGAATGCAAATCCAAATTTGGGTGCCCCCATGTTGGGATGAGTAAAACCAATATGCAGGATTTGGTTATCTCCTACCGCATCTCCTTGTGAAAAAGCAACATCATACTTTAGGAATGAATTGTGTTTTAACCACATTTCAACAGAAAAAGATCGATTGGAAAGGTCAACACCAGAATTTGATACTACAACCTGATCATCAACAGCATCGAAATTTAATGCGGCTGCAGGGATTGTTGCAGCTGGTTCACCAACCTGGAAATCACTAAAGCCAGTAACTCCTGTGATATCAATAGAAGTTGCGGTGGGGTTGGAAGTAGTAAGTGCCGTCCATCCACCCGGACTATCAAATTTTGCTGCTGTTAAGTTTGAAGTTATTACACCTGCGTCCACATCCGTTCCTACCCAATTTAATGTAAGATCATATGAACTGAATATTGCTCCATTGTTATTGACAGTCCAGGTTCTATTGATACTACGATTAGCATTAATACCGGAAGTGGCGACTTCAAGATGATCGTTAGGGGAATTATAAGCAGTTAAAAAACCGCTGGTTGTCATGCCATTTGCCGTTATCGTCATCGGAGTATACTGGGTTCCATAACCAATATCGAAAACCCTTAACGTTCCTGATGCAGGGAAATGCCTGGATAAATTGCCATTCACATACCCGGTAGCAGAAGAGGCTCCAACAACATTGCCGTTGACTCCAATAGTAGCAGTAAACCCGTTGGTGGTTATAGTACCATTGAGAAACGTCAGCGTTGTTTGAATATTCTGATTTCCGCCAAGAAGCACGCCAGCGCTATTATTCATCGTAAGTTTGTCGATATTTCCATTACCGATCAATTCCTGTAGTGCTGTTCCGCCAAATATTAAATTGGGCAAATTGATTGTACCGCTATTATTTAACCTAAATCCCGTGAAGGTGAAAGCTGTGTTTCCACTTATGTTGACGTTGGGATTTACCACAAAGAATTGCGGCGAGGTGATCGTGCCATCCAATTGGAAACTACCTTGCGTGAATCCAATTGTTCCACCGGGTGCATCGATTTGAGAACCGGGAGCAAAGGTAATAGTACCGTTACCCAAACTACCGAAATCAAGTGCACAATCAGCACTGGTACTCCTGAAAATACCATTGTATGTACCTGCTGACTCATTTAAAAAATACACCGTGCCCGAACTATCTGTGAATAAGCCATCATTTACAAATGCTGATGCCTGGATGAACGTAACTTTTGAAGAAGGTGCACCTGCAATAAAAACGTTATTCATTGAACCGCTAACATTATTCACAATAGAAAATGTGCTATTGATATTGGCCTGCTGGATCCCGTCATGAAAAATAAAGTTTACAATGCTATTGTTCGTAAAACTTCCGAGGTTGTGGGTTACAACGGTGGACTCTAAGGCTGAATTTTCAAAATTGCAGACACCATTATTTTGTATAGTCAAATTAATGGATGAGCCCCCATTAGTGTTGTTCCCTGCCTTTAAAAATCCACCGGAATTGATAATCATATTTCCAGCTCCGGCAATCGTACCGTTTACGACTATAACGGTGCCGTATACATCCAGATCTGTTCCCAGACCATTATTAACAACAAGGCCGAGATCGGTAATAAAGAGTGTGCCCCCGTTTGCTACTACCAGCTGATCAGCAGTAATTGTACCACCACCGCTTACAGTAATCGTATGCCCATTCATAATTGTAATGGTACTATCATTTTGACTAGGAGCTTGGAGTGCCGGATGCCAGATATTGCAATTGTCTTTGTATTCCCATGTTGAACTATTATTCCAGTCGCCTGTTTGGGCACTGCGGTATTCGTTTGTAGGCGTACAAGTGGGCTCTCCCACTGCGAAATCACTGAAAGAATTAAATCCAGTAATGTTTATTGTGTTGGTTGCATTGCTCGAACTTGTTGGATATGTCCAGTTTGGTGCATTGTATTTACCAACTTTGAAATTTGCAGGAATTGCTCCGCCATCTACCTCCCCGGCAGTCCACAAAAGATCCATTGAGGCATTTGTAAAAGTTAGGCCCGTATTTGTGGCACTCCATGTCCTGTTTACGCTTTTTGTTGGATCAATAGTAGACGTAGCTATACTTCCATGATCTCCACCGTTGGTATTGATCGTGATACCACCTGTTCCGGTTGCATTAAATAAGGTCAGGGTAACTGGTCGGTAACCCGCAGCATCTCCTATCCGGAAAGTTTTGGTTGAGGTACCTGTTGGAAAGTCCATCTGCAGGTTCCCGTTCACATATAACTGAGGAGTTGAATTGTTTTGTATTGAGGCGGTTGAAGCAATAATTAATTTGTTGGGACCGGTTATTACATTTCCATAATTAAAATTTAATAACGAAGTGATGGTTTGATCGCCACCCAGGTTCACACCAAAATTTTCGTTGAACACTAAAAGTGTTTGTATATTTCCTGTACCACTTAAAGTTTGTGGGAACGCGTTTCCGAAAACACCTAACTGCATATTTACTGTTCCATTATTGATCAAACTTGCAGAACCAAACGTGAATGAACCCGTCCCTCCAACAGTCGATCCGGAATTAATATTTATAGTACCTGATGAAAGTGAGGCAAACTCGCCATCGACAATTACGTCGGTTCCAGGTCCATTGACCACCTGCAATTGTCCGGGGTTCACGGTAAGTGTTGCACCGGTATTAATTATTACCTGATCTACAGATAAGGTAGTTGTTACTGTAATCGTATGCGGACTTTGAATCGTTATGACACCATCAGTTGACACTGGAAAAGCACCTGCTGCCACCCATGCACAACCATTATAAGTCTGCCATGTCGCTGGGTTGTTCCAGTCACCACTTGCAGCACTTCTATATTCGTTGGTTGGAACACAAACCGGCTCTCCCACCTGGAAATCACTGAAGGAAGTGATAGCAGCCAGTGTCATACTAACGTTGTTATGAGCTGCTATCGAGGGGGTTGTCCAGGTTGATCCATCAAATTTTGCAGCCGAGAACAGTGCTGTATTAGCACCTGGATCAACATCAGTTGCGTCCCAGTTTAAAGTAGGAGCCGCATTGGAGAAAGTTAACCCGGTATTTGTAAAACGCCAGTTGCGGTTTACACTTTTTGATGCGAGAATGCTTGAAGTTGCTATGCTTGGATGATCTGAATTAATGGTAGAAACGATAATTCCCCCAGAACCCGATACGTTGAATAATGTAACATCTACCGGTCTGTAGCCACTAACATCCCCAATACGATAATTTCTAGAACTATTGCCGGCAGGGAAATTCATTTGGAGATTCCCATTGACATACCACTGTGTTGTAGAATTGTTTTGAATCGCCTGGGCTGTGTCTGCAATTATAAGTTTATTAGTACCTGTCGTTATGTTTCCAAAGTTGAAGTTTAGCAGTTTCGTAATGGTTTGGTCTCCACCTAAGGTCACACCATTGGTATTCCCCATGGTTAGATTTGACATTGACCCATTTCCATTAATGGTTTGAGCCCCGGGATCGGGAGACATATCCAGTATATTCAGATTAATGGTGCCGTTATTCGTAAGGGTAGCCCCCCTGTAAAAAAGATTTGAATTTGCTCCCGAAACAGTTGCTCCTGCATTTACAACCAGCAATGGACCATTGGCCCAGATAAGTGCGTTTGCCCCGTTTAATTGTAGGTCTGTTCCCACACCATCATTAATGGTTATTGTACCGGAATTAACCTGGATATTAGCTCCTGATTGAACGACCACCTGATCAAGCGTCCTGTTACCATTTAATGTAACACTGAATGTGCCAGTAATGCTGATAACTCCATCAACAAACGAAGGAGCAACAGTAGCCGGCTGCCAGGCAGTTCCGTTATATCTCTCCCAGTTTCCGGCCGACTCCCAGGTGCCAGCGCCTGAAGTCCGGTAATCGCCGGCAGTTTGGGCCTGAAGTTGGGCAGGGCTTGCCATGATCATAGCAATAAACACAATGAAAAATTGCAGAAAACCCTTCATATATCTACGTTGAGAAAAAGCAGTAATCATTTTCAGCGTAAAGCGGCTAGATGTATTCATGTTAGTTATTTTTTGGTAGATCAATGATCAGTTATTTTAAAACCTATATAATATTTTTATCATTTTTGGCGAAGCCAAAGTTCAGCAGCATTAATTTAAAAGAAGTACAGAATTTCGCTTTCTTCCTGTAATTTTCTGTCAAACTATAGGATAAATTGTGCTCCACAGTGTAATCATAGCTTTTTTATCCTGGTTCTGTTTCTAATTGACCAAAACGGATGAAACTGAACATAAACTAAAACACGGCTATTTTTCCCTTTAAACAACACAGGGCATGTAGCCATATTGGTACATACCTGGAAAAAATATCCAATAGGTTTTCATTAATTTTTTAATAATAGATTCAAATCTTTAGCTTTTCGAGGAAGGATTGCAGAGGAAATATAGATATGAATGCTGCTGTATTTTAACTCGCCTAACTTCCGGCAGCGGACACATATATATTTATTTATTTGGGAGAATGCAAGAATAGACATTTTATATGATATATCAAAGTAAAGTATCCATTAATTTTCATATTTGTACAAAGACGACATGCTGCTAACCAATGAGCGCAAAAAGAACTTTTGCGAATGGTTAGCTACAAGAGGTATGAGGTCAAACAATTTTAGGTTGCAATTCCCAATCATTAGTTCGCAAATGACATTACTGGGTTGGCCGCTTGATGAAGAAGCAATAACAGCTATCTTTACATTGTTACCGTTCAGGTTTCTTTGGTTTCCTGCCTGCGGTATGGTTATTGGTTTAGTGTAAAACACATCAAAATAAAAATATGAACAATCAAAAACAATTTGGCGTTTGGATGGATACCCATCACGCAACAGTAGTGGGCACTAATGTTACAGATGGCCCTTTAGAAGTAATTGCCCATGTAAAAGGGGAATCGAATTCAGCAAATTCCAGTGAAAATGCTTCCAACAATCATGAGAAAACGTTGCAGGCAAAATTTTTTAAAGAAATTACATCCCACATGGTAAATGCGACGCATGTGCATGTTACCGGCACCGGCCAGGTGCAGGAACAATTTATTCATTACCTGGCAGCTACGCCACAATTTAAAAACAGTAAAACAGCAGAATCTACTTCCAATAAAATGAGCGACGAAAAACTGGTAGAATTTATTTCTGCTAAGTTTTGATGACCTAACTGTAACTGCAGTTTTTAAAACTGCAGTTACTTACTCTTCTTCCTTTTTTTCCTTTCCCATATTGAATGTTCAGAAAACGGCCAGTTTGGCTATTCAAGCCAATTCAACCTTCTTTTTATTTTCTTCAAGTTGCCGGAATGTGCTACTGAATTCCTGCATCAGGTTTATTCATCTTTATTCATTCCGTTTGCTCTATTAAAGAAAATTGCTTCCCTTTAATCAGCCACAAAGTCAAAAATAAAAAAAAGCTGATTATTGATTTATTTCATAACTAAACCTCAGCTGGCATCCAGGCCCTGGCAGACATCTAGCAATAACCAGGCGAAATATAAAGCAATAAAATAATGACAAGATCTAAGGGAGTATATCTTATTTATTTGTTTTGGCTTGTTGTGGCTGCAAGACCCATTCCACGAAACATGATTTCTATTCCTACTCTAAGTCCTTCGATCTGTGGAGGCTTCCAATCCTCGGGCCTTATGAATTAATTTCTCCGTCAAATCCCGGCGGTTGGTTCTTACTGCTGGAAGATTCCCAATTTAAGAATCCTGATTTTTTTGAAACGGGAAAAGGATTCCAGGTCTCAAATATTGAAACAATTGGCATACTTGATAGTGTGATTGTAATTCAATGCCCAAACATTTATTGGCCAAAACTTAGCGGCTCCTACAGTACAACGGTAATTATTGATACAAAAAAAAACAATTTCATTTATTCTAATCAACATCATCAGAAGGAGATCGCCAGTAGCTTGACTGAATTAGGTATTCATGCAATTAAATTATACCAGTCGGAAACAGTTTTAAAACCGTTCCTGGCCGACTTTTCACTACCTCCCGAATGGCGTCTTTAAACCCACGGGTTTTAGGAATATACCGTCAATGGGTAGGTGCGGATGGACATAATGCCAATTAGAAATTAAAGCGGCGCACCTAATGATCGTCAGGGGGAGGCACTCATAAAAAAAATTAAACTCTTTTTAAAATGACACTTGATACTGTCAGGGTGAGCCTGCCTATCGGCAGACAAGCTTGTACAGACAAGTATCAATTAATTGATATAACTAGGTCGGCTAGATGCTGTAACATAGTCTAAAATAAAAGCCAGCGATAAAAACCGCTGGCGTTTATTCTAAAGGCAAGAAAATTATTGAACTATGATCTTCTCAGTACGAAGATCTTTATCACTATTTATTTTAAGCAGGTAAATGCCCCTGGTTAAATTGTTTAACGGAAGATCTATCAACTCTCCGGCATTAACGATTGTCCTGGATTGACTATAAACTTTCTTTCCAGTATTATCTATCAGGGTAAATACAGCATTGTTCAATTCTTCCGGAAACCTAACGGTAATCCTGGTGGTTGCAGGATTGGGAAATACTGACCATTGATCACGGTTGACAGTTACCTGAACAATGACTGAATATTTAGCGTGTCCGTCACGGTCTACCTGCCTGATGCGGTAATAATTGTAACCAGCATTCGCTTTCGAATCTGTATAACTATAATTCCTTACGGTACCTGAATTAGTTGCTGCAGGTACACTGCCAATATCTGTAAAATTAATTCCATCGCTGCTCCGCTGTATATCAAAGTGATCGTTGTTTATTTCATTTGAAGTTGACCATTTTAGTAATACAGATGTCTTTGCGATTTTTTCTGCAGTAAAACTCAACCAGGTTACAGGTAGTGTACTGCAGTCACCGAGAGGACCATTCACAACAACTGCCGCTGTTGAAAATGCACCGTTTGTAGTTAGTGCCCGTCCATTTACAGTAACGCCCGTTGTTAAACTCACCGCCCCATTGTTACAAACGATTGTGCCATTAAAGATCGAATAGTCATTGATACCGACAGCACCATTCACAAGCCAATACACATTTTTTGCCTGTGCTCCATTGATCAATATCACTTTTGAAAAAGTGCTGGTTGATAATGCACCATAAATCTTCATTACAAAAACAGCATCCGGATTGCCGGCGGCATTAAGGTAAAGTGAATCAGTAAACGAAGTTGCAGCGTTAAGCAAATAAGTGTGAGGAGTAAGAACAAGCCCACGACCAAACTGGTCGGGATAGATCAATTCTATATCGGCAGGTAACAGGTTTAGATAGTTATATGCAACGAGCAGATCAGTTGCACAGGCTGAAGTTGAACCATCGGGAATAGGATGAATCGTCCCATTTACATTTAACGGGTCGAAGCCGGTAGTTAAACCAACATTTGTTCCAATGTCACCTGTAACGTATGAAACGCCTGCATTGGTAACATTTTCGTTGCCGCTAAATAATGCATAACAACCAGCCGATCCAAGCACTGGTGCTGCAGGTCCGGACAGTACCGGGCTTCCGCAGCCTGTGGGTATATATGCCAATGTTCCGTTGAGGGTGATTGCACCTGTAGTTGAAAAAGCCCTGCCTTCAAGTGTTACTCCGGCGCCCAAATCAACAGCATCATTATTTGCAACAATTGTTCCCCTCATTGTTGTAAGGGAACCTATACTCACAGCTCCTTCAACCTTCCAAAAAACATTGCAGGCCAATGCCCCGTTTAATAAGTTAACATAAGCCGATGTAGTGCTGGAAAACGGTGCAGATACCTGGAAAATAAAGACGGCATTAGGATCTCCCTGGGCGTCTAAATTTAGGGTATCGCTCAACGTTGTGAGACCAGAAACTGCGTAAACGCCTGCAGTTAGTGTTTCTCCATTACCTAACAGTGGCGCATGGTTGCCGGTAGAAATAGCAGTATTTAACTCTGTATAAAGCAAGGTCAACTCATTTGAAGCGAGTAAAGTAGCGGCGTTGCCAATCTGTAAATTTCCATTCACATTACCGAAGCCTGTAATGGCTCCTCCTGTAGTATTTGTGCCGACATTGCCAGTTATTTGAGAGATGCCGGTATTTGTGACTGCACCGGTTGAGGTAAATAAAACATAGCCTGCAGTTGAACCCATTACTGGAGTCTGAGCAACCATGCCTTTTGTGAGCAGTAGTAAAAAGGACACAGTGAGCATCCGAAGTAATTTGAAATTCATGGGAGTAGTTTAGGTTAATGGTTAATTATAAAGAAAATCTGTGTCAGTGTTCATGCAGTGACCTCCACACTCAGCTTGAGGCGATCAGTTATACAAATAACAGCAATCAGGTCGGCTTTATTGCAATTGTTGGTAAAAAATCTTATCATTAGAAGAATTACTACAGAATATGTAGAAAAATATCGAACCTTTAATGAGATGATTAAGATCCATTGTATTTGGCGAACAATCGTGCCAATGAATCGCGGTTCTTCCTTTGCGTTTATTCAGATCGATCCCACAAGGCCATTAAAATGAGGCTGGGCGCCGCTTACAATAACAAAGTGCGGGCAAGTTGTAAACAAATTTCTCAGTGCGGGTACTCCTCACCGGCAGCATACTGTGAACGTAAACAGTGCAACTCCTCCAAACGTTCAAATTTGAGACAGCAGGCGGGAATCAGGGCAATTCTAAGCGCCGACAAGATGCAACTGACAACCCGAAAGGGGGAAATAACTCCCCTGAATGAGATCTTTTTTCGGAATTGATCTCTGAGATTGATGTAAATAATGCCTTTGTGGCGTAATTGTTGGATAATTTGAGCCGGGCCTTTCAGTATGTTTATCAAAACCATTAAGTACTTTGCAGTAGAAATACGTTTAAAGCTGGTCCACTACCCCACGAAGGAAAGATCGTACTGAGGCGATTGAATCTTTGAGGTGGAAATTAAATCACTGTACAAGCAAACCCTGTTTTTTTAAAAATATTTATAAAAGATTGCGGAGCCAAATGCAGTTTGTTGCTAAATAAATCATCATTAATGGAGTTGGATTCAGAAAAAATTCATAATTCTTCCAAAGAGAAATTTTTAATATCAAAAACCGTGGACGGGTTTTTCTTAAGCATCTATAGTGTTTTTAAATTCATCGTCCGGTTTTTCAGAGAAGCATTCTCCTCTCCTTTTGAATTTAAAGAGATCATAAATCAATGCTACCAGGTGGGATATAAGTCATTACCCTTAATCTCATTAACAGGTTTTATCACAGGCATTGTTTTTACCAAGCAATCCAGACCATCATTGGCTACCTTCGGAGCAAGCTCCTGGCTACCTTCCTTAATCTCTATAGCAGTAATAAGAGCGCTTGCACCTTTGGTTACTGCGCTCATCGCTGCAGGAAAAGTAGGTTCCAACATGGGTGCCGAATTGGGATCTATGAAGGTAACGGAACAGATTGATGCGATGGAGGTTTCCGCCACCAACCCTTTTAAATTTCTTGTAGTTACACGTGTTACCGCAATCAGTATCATGTTGCCAATACTGGTATTATATTCCGGCCTGGTTGGAATGTTTGGTGCTTATTTTAATATTCACCAGAATGAGCTTACGAGTTTAACTGCTTTCTTCAAGAGTGCCTTTAGTACGATAACATTCCTCGACATTTTTTCTTCTATTCTTAAGGCCATTGTTTATGGATTTACAATTGGTATTGCGGGCTGCTACCAGGGATATAATGCCCAAAATGGCACCCAGGGAGTGGGAAGGGCTGCAAATGCCGCCGTTGTTGTGGCGATGTTTATGATCTTCATTGAAGAAATGCTTATTGTACAGGTGGTAAATAACTTCAGGTAACTGTTGTAATAAATAATAATGGGAGACGAACAAAATATAAACCGCGAGGCCGTGATTTCCATAAGAGGGTTAAAGAAATCTTTTGGAAGCCTTACAGTGCTCGATGGTGTTGACATAGATATACTCAAAGGTGAAAACGTTGCAGTGCTGGGCCGTTCCGGAACAGGTAAATCAGTGCTGATAAAAATTATTTCCGGGCTATTGAAGCCGGACAGTGGCATTGTTACCGTACTTGGGGAAGAGGTTGATAAATTAAGAGGTGCAGCATTACAGCGATTGAGATTGAAGATCGGATTTTCATTTCAAAGCAGTGCCTTGTACGACAGTATGAGTGTAAGAGAAAACCTTGAATTTCCTTTGGTAAGAAACAAGCGAAATTTAACACAGAAGGAAATTAATGACAGCATTGAAGAAGTACTTGCCGATGTTGGCCTTTCACAAACGATACATCAAATGCCTTCAGAATTGTCGGGTGGACAAAGAAAACGCATAGGTATTGCTCGCACACTTATTCTTAAGCCGGAAATCATGTTATATGATGAGCCCACGTCAGGCCTTGATCCAATTACAAGCATTGAAATAAATAACCTTATTGAGAAAGTGCAAAAACAATATAATACAAGTTCCATCATTATTACCCATGATCTTACCTGTGCCAAAAGTGTTTCTGACAGAGTAGCCATACTTCTTAATGGAAAATTCCTCGTAACAGGAGATTTTGAAACCGTTTTCCATACAGCGGATGCTACCGTGAAAACATTTTATGATTACAACTTTATAAATGACAATGAAAACAACAAAAAATAAAAAAGCTGTTATAGTTGGAATATTTGTATTCCTGGGCATCGTGATTTTGATTGCAACAATTTTTACATTGGGTTCGCAGAAAAAATCCTTTGTAAAATCGACAACGATAAATGCCGTATTCAACGATGTTAGCGGTTTGCTTGAAGGAGCAAACATTTGGCTGGCGGGTGTAAAAGTCGGCAAGGTGAAACAAATCAGCTTTTCTGGAAATACCCAGGTAAAGGTTGTGATGAGCATTGAAAAAAACGCAGTTCCATTTATCCATAAGAATTCAGAAGCGAAGATTGGTTCGGATGGCCTTATCGGGAATAAGATCATTATTATTTATGGTGGAGACGCCAGTGCGCCACAGGTGGAAAAGGATGATTTTTTACGTGTTGAAAAAGCCATCAGTACCGATGATATGCTGGCAACCCTACAGGCAAACAATAAAAACCTGCTTGCGATCACCAACGATTTTAAAAGCGTAAGTAAAAAAATTGATAGCGGCCAGGGAACGATCGGCACCTTGTTAAATGATACAGCGATGGCCAACAGGCTCACCAATACCATCAGTAATCTTCAAACTACCATTGCGAATTTTAAGACAGCATCCGCAAACAGCAAGGTTGTTATTGCTAACTTACAGGATTTTACCCGCAAGCTAAACAAGCCGGGAAATTCATTGAATGAACTTGTATCCGACACCGTTATGTATGCAAATATTAACGGAACATTAAAGGAATTAAATACTGCTGCGGAGTCCATCACACAGTTTTCCGGTAACCTGAAAAATGTGAGTGATAAGCTCAATCAAAAGGATAATGCGTTGAATGTATTGGTGGATGATTCTGCTGCTGCTTCATCTTTAAAAAACACTTTAATAAACCTGGAGGCGGGCAGTAAAAAACTGGACGAGGACCTTGAAGCACTTCAACACAACTTTTTATTAAGAGGTTTCTTTAAAAAGAAAAATAAGGCTGCGGAAAAAGCGGCGAAAGATTAAAAATCAAAAACTTTCGGATTGGTTTTAAAGAGGCTGCCTCAAACTTCCATTTGAGGCAGCTGTACTAAAAGATAACTCAGGAAATCGGGATCAAACGTGATTGTTGTAACCGGGCTTCCTCCTTCCTTGGAACCGATACACGCAAAACGCCATCGGTATAAGTAGCCGTAACCTTGTCGATATCAACTACATCTTTTTGCCGGTTAAAAGTTCGGTGAAATGATTGGTAGCTAAATTCTTTCTGGAAATATCTTTCTTCTTTGTTTTCAGCTTCATGGACATTTTCAGAAGCGATGGTAAGTACATTTCCTTCCAGTTCAATTTTAAAGTCTTTTTTCGACATACCAGGTGCTGCTACCTCTACTTCAAAACTCCCAGGAGTTTCTTTAATGTTCACAGCAGGGATGGTTGTGTTGCTGTCTGAAAAATTTAACCGGTTGAAATTGTAAATGTCTCTATTAAAGAAATCATCGAATAACATTGGCAACTGGTTTAAAAGGCTGCCATTTCTTTTTACGAGTGTCATAGTTACCTCCTTTTGATTTGGTTAATAAATAAAGTTTGAAATGGAAATTACAACAGGTATGCCAGCGGGATTCATCTTGCCAGGTTTGAAAATTTGTCACGGACCTAATAAAATTTGACAGCAATTGCCGTCATTTTTTCAAACTTGAAATCGCCGGCGGACTTTCTATGTAATCTCCACGGAACAACTTTCGCAATGCAATGGCGGGAAGACAGTGATGGGAGCAGGAATTTTTGGTCAAACATTCTTTGGCAGAATTCAAAATAACCACAACTGGTTTTAAACAGCGTTTTGCAAATAGGGAAAAAAAATCTAACCAGCCAACTTTAGCTGCAACAGAAAAACCAGGATACCGGCTGCAAATCCAACCAGTGCCAGCCAGCCAATTTTTTTGAGGTACCACATAAAATTGATTTGTTCAATGCCCATTACCGCCACACCCGCTGCAGTTCCAATGATAATGGCACTCCCACCCGTACCCGTTGTTAAAGCCAGGAATTGCCAAAATGGGTGATCTGTGGGATAGGTGGATAAATCAAACATACCCTGTGAAGCAGCAACCAATGGAACGTTATCAACAA
>JBDSBG010000224.1:0-40922 GCA_039921685.1 Ferruginibacter sp. | reverse complement strand
CCGCTGAGGTGTATTTTTTCCCATATAATATTCCAGTAAATTTTGAATATGGTCACCTGTTTCCATGATCACAGGATCGAGTTTTATGTCGGCGCCGATGAAACGGGCGAATTCTTCCGGGCTTATTTCCCCAAGTCCTTTAAACCGTGTTATCTCTGGTTTTGTTCCAAGTTTTCGCATCGCAGCTTGCTTCTCTTCTTCATCATAACAATAGATCGTTTCCTGCTTATTTCTAACGCGAAACAGTGGCGTTTCCAGGATATAAACATGGCCATTCTTCACCAGGTCGGGAAAGAATTGCAGGAAAAATGTAAGCAGTAATAAACGAATGTGCATGCCATCCACATCGGCATCAGTTGCCACAACAATATTATTATAACGCAATCCTTCGTAACCTTCTTCAATATTCAAGGCATGTTGCAGCAAATTGAATTCTTCATTTTCATACACCACTTTTTTTGTTAGCCCAAAAGAATTGAGTGGTTTACCACGCAAACTAAATACAGCCTGCGTATTTACGTTCCTTGATTTTGTAATGGATCCACTTGCACTATCCCCTTCCGTTATGAAGATGGTACTTTCTTTTTGCTTCTCAAGAATGTTGTCCTTGTCTTTGCCCGTTGGTTCATCATTCAGGTGAAATTTACAATCCCGTAATTTCTTATTATGCAGATTGGCCTTTTTCGCTCTTTCGTTGGCAAGTTTTTTAATACCTGCCAGCTCTTTGCGTTCACGTTCATTTTGTTCAATGCGGCGCTTTAATGCATCTGCAGTTGTTGGATTGCGGTGAAGAAAATTATCCAGTTCTTTTGCGAGAAAATCCCCGATAAAATTTTTCATGCTGGGGCCACCTTCATAAACGGTTTGTGAACCCAGCTTGGTTTTAGTCTGGCTTTCAAAAACGGGTTCCTGCACCCTCACTGAAATAGCAGCACAAATGCTTCCCCGAATATCCGCAGCGTCATAATCTTTTTTAAAGAAGTCGCGGATCGTTTTTATATATCCTTCCCGAAATGCGGCAAGATGGGTTCCTCCCTGCGTCGTAAACTGGCCATTGACAAAACTATAATAATCCTCACCATAAGCATTTGCATGAGTTAGTGCAATCTCAATATCTTCGCCTTTCAGGTGAATGATGGGGTAACGGATCTCATCTTCATTCGTTTTGCGTTGCAGCAGATCAAGCAACCCATTCTTACTTACATATCTTTTATTGTTGAGGTTCATTACTAAACCCGCATTCAGGTAACAATAATTCCAGAATTGATTATCGAGGTATTCCTGTACAAAATGAAAGTTCTTAAAGATACTTTCATCTGGAATAAATGTAACGAAGGTTCCGTTATCTTCTTTTGTTGAAGTTTCCTTATGTTCTTTTTTCAGCATCCCTCTTTCGAACTCAGCTGTTTTTTCTTTGCCATCACGGTAGGCGGTAACTTTAAAATAATTACTCAATGCATTTACGGCTTTTGTACCAACACCATTCAATCCCACACTCTTTTGAAAAGCCTTGCTATCGTATTTTGCGCCGGTATTCATTTTACTCACAACATCCACTACTTTGCCAAGCGGGATGCCACGTCCATAATCTCGTACTGTAATTGTTTTACCATCTATCAGCACGTCAACATGCTTGCCATATCCCATGGTATGTTCATCAATGCAGTTGTCGATCACCTCTTTCAGCAAAACATAAATGCCATCATCCGGGCTACTGCCATCACCCAGCTGTCCAATATACATACCCGGGCGCAGGCGAATATGCTCCTGCCAATCAAGGCTACGGATATTGGCTTCCGTGTATTCAAATAGATCTTTTTCTGCCATAATTTATTAGTAAGTGGTGACGCCTGTTGCTGAAAAAAGAATGTCGGTGCTAATATTGTTTCCTGATCAATTTTCGCACAAATGAATATGAATGGGCAGGACCTGCACTCCTGTACTCTCTCAGCTAGTTTCAGCGTTTTTTCAGTGCTGCGAATATAATTGAATGCAGGCATTTTTATAATTGATCTTTTATCCACAATTACTGGGAATATGTGCGTAAATGCCTTTAAGATCTCGAATTCAACGATTTGAAGGTTTTACAGCCAGGTGTTTCTCTTTTTTCAAATACGATGTTTGTTGCAGCCCTAAAATCAATGAAGGGCATCACTCAGTTATATTAATTTTTTTTACCTTTCTGATAAATTAAACCATATTGTTATGAGTAAAAAGATATTAGTACTTGAAGTAATTCTCGCATTATTCATTATGCTTGGATTTAAGCAGGTGCAGCAACAAAGGGCTCCAAAGAGTATTGCCCTTACCAATAAAGGATTTAATAAACAGCTGCTAACCATTGGTTGTTCGCCATATTGGAACTTGTTGAATGCAGACAGCCTTGGTAATTCAATGAGTCCGTTGCCGGGATGGGGTAACTATCGCTGGAATATTAGCTCAACGAGTGACAGCGCCCGTTTTTATTTCAACCAGGGTATTAATATGTATTATGCATTTCATATTATAGAGTCATTGGGATCTTTTAAAAAAGCTGCAACATTTGATTCAACAAACGCAATGATCTATTGGGCGCAGGCATTGGCATACGGACCAAACATAAATGACTATGCTTACTCTGCTGCGCCGGATGCAGTGGCAGCAGTTCAAAAAGCAAAACAATATTCTTCGAAACTAAGCCCGATGGAAAAAGCATTGATCAATGCGATGTCGGTGCGGTACTCGCTTGATTCAACGATCAGCAGGGAGACACTTAACGGGTCCTACGCAGCTGCTATGCAAACAGCCTTCGATCAGTTCGGTAAGGGAAACAAAGCCAACGCAGACCTCTGCGCCCTCTATGCAGATGCCAGGATGATACAACATCCATGGAATTACTGGAAACATAACGGTGACGCTGAACCGTGGACACCTGAAATCATCGACGTGATCGAGGCAGCCTTAAAAAAATTCCCCGATCACCCGGGATTAAATCATTACCATATACATATATCAGAAGCCTCACCAGATCCCGGTCGTGCCCTTGCAAGTGCACAAAGACTGGAAACCTTGATGCCAGATGTGTCACACATGGTTCATATGCCGTCACATATCTATATTCGCACGGGAAGATACCAGACAGGGATCAACGTGAATGACAAATCTATCACGGGGTATAATAAGTACCTGACTCTTTACCCCGATGTTGTTAATAATGTCGCGTTATACCTCATTCACAACCTGCACATGAAGGCGGCTTGTGCGATGATGTTAAGTGACTATTCAGTTGCTTTGAAAGCTGCGACGGAATGTGCCAATAGTTTTGATACTTCGTTTTTATCCCTGCCACAGCCACTTGGCAATATGGTGCAGTATGCCTATATGACCCCTTTGATGGCCCAGGTGCAATACGGAAAATGGGATGAGTTGCTGGCCCAACCTGGTTTACCTGAAAAATGGGCTTTCGGTTACTCGTTTACGTTATGGGGCAAAGGACTTGCGTATGCAGAAACAGGAAAACCGGCAGAAGCAAAAAAATTATTAAGTGCGCTTAATGAGTCAATGAAAAATCCAGACTTGCAGGTGCTGAATTCGCCGTTCAACAAACCTGTTGATCAAATGCAGGTTGGCAAGAAGATATTGGAAGGGACGATTGCATTAAAAGAAAAAAGTTACAAACAAGCCATTGCTTTTTTTAAAGAGGCTGTTTTGGCTGAAGACAATTTAATTTATACAGAGCCGCGTGACTGGTTGGTCCCATCGAGGCAGTTTCTTGCAAATGCTTATATCTTATCGGGCAATCTTGTTGATGCGAAAAAAATCTTAAAAGAGGATTTGGTGATCAATCCAAATAATTTTCATTCTGTGAGCTTGTTGCAGAAGTTGGGAAAGTGAGAGAGGGGATTCGGGATTCGGGATGCGGGATTCGGGATTCGGGATTCGGGATTCGGGATTCGGGATTCGGGATTCGGGATTCGGGATTCGGGAACAATTTTCTAAACTTTAAAGTTACCAGTTTTTCCGCTTCAAAACTTGACGGGTCGATTGCCGATTGCCGATTGCCGATTCCCGATTGCCGATTCCCGCAACATGAAAGATTTTCTCGTTCACAAATCCCCATTCACTATTTTTGAAAAAAAATAAACATGAACCTCGACCTTTCCGGGAAAACAGCGATTGTTTGCGGTAGTACACAGGGACTGGGCCTTGCGTCGGCTGTTGAACTTGCGTTGTTGGGTGCTAATGTGGTGTTGGTTGCCCGTAATGAAGAAAAATTGCAATCCTCCATCCGCTCATTGGATATTTCCAGGCAACAAACACACGGATACCTTATTGCGGATTTCTCAGATGTTAACAACGTTATTGCTGCAATTAATTCATTTCTTGATGCAGGTAAGATCGCACATATACTTATCAATAATACCGGCGGGCCAGCAGGTGGAACTACATTGAACGCCACAGTGGATGAATTCTTACAGGCATTCAACAATCACCTTTTATGCAATCATATTTTAGCAAAAGCATTAATACCCGGAATGAAAGCTGCAGGATTTGGGAGGATCATCAACATTATCTCCACATCAGTTAAACAACCAATACCCGGTCTGGCAGTGAGCAATACGATCCGCGGAGCAGTTGCAAACTGGAGCAAGACATTGGCCACAGAAGTTGCGCCATTTGGCATCACTGTGAATAATGTATTGCCTGGATTTACAAAAACGGTGAGGGCAGATTATGTAATAAAAAAACGTTCAGCAGATTCCGGGAAAACGGAGGAACAGGTTTTAAAAGAACTTGAAGCGGAGATACCAGTTGGAAGAATTGGCAAGCCCGAAGAATTTGGGGCAGCAGTTGCATTTTTATGTTCGCCGGCAGCGGCGTATATAACAGGAATTAATTTGCCTGTAGATGGTGGAAGGCTTAGTTGTTTGTAGCATCAAAAAATCATGTTGCTGGTACATAGAATTGCAGTACATTTATTTCATTATATTCATCCAAACAAAAAAACAAAAAAGCAAAAAATGAAAATTTCAAAACTATTCATGGCTGTTGCCATGATGGCAACAATCAGCCTAGTAAGTTGTAAGCCTAAAGATGCAGATGTGAAAGCATCTGTTGAAAGTGCACTTAGAGCCGTACCAGAATCAGCAACCACGATGGTGGATGTAAAAGACGGTGTGGCAACCATCAGCGGCGAATGCAAAGACGACGCCTGCAAAGCAATGTGCGAAAAAACCGTGGCAGGGGTAAAAGGTGTAAAATCAGTGGTAAATAATTGTACCGTCACCCCTCCTCCTCCTCCTGTTGTAGTAGCGCCTCCGCCTGCCTCATTAACTACGACATTAGATGAAGCAACCCAACAAAAAGTAAAAGACGGGTTAAAGGATATAAAAGATGTTACCGTTACCTTCGATGCAGACAAAGCAGTTGTTGCAGGGTCTGTAACCAAAGCAGACAGGATGAAGATCATGCAAATGCTTGCTGCTGCAAAAGTAAAATCGGATGTTAGTAAACTTACTGATAAATAATTTTCTCAACTCATTAAAAATAATATTATGGCATTACAAGACAAATATGCGGAACTATTAACAACCGCCAAAACTATGGGCGTTAGTAATTTAGCGCTTGCGGAAAAAGATGGTACATTGCATGTAAGCGGAACGGCACAAAGCACCGCAGATTATGATGCGCTATGGGCATTGTATAATAAGATAGATCCCAATATGGCGAGTGGCGACCTGTTGATGAACATTGATGTAAAAGCTGAAGCGGGTTCACAATTAAAAGTTACAACTGACTCCACGAACCTAAATATCAGGAGTACACCCACTACGGAAGCTGCAATAGTTGGAAAAGCAGCGCATGATGAGATCGTGATTCTTGTAGAGAAAACGAACGATAGTTGGTGGAAGATTAAAACAAAAGACGGTGAAGAAGGATATGCATATGCACAGTATCTCTCACCAGTAGAGGCATAAGATAAAATTTTTCAGGAATAGAAGCCATTCGGGTTACCGGGTGGCTTTTGTATTTTAAAAGATTGCGTTCGAAATCTGTAGGATGAACCTGATTTAGGAATTCGCTTTAATAAAGTCTGAAACCAGGTAGCTGATCAGCTTTCCCGTTGTATCATCCTTCCTCCCATCTGCTAACTGGCACGCACCCTCGCTGATATGGAGATATGCGACTTTAGAATCCGTTGCTGCGAAATTGATATACTGCCTGGCAAGTAAAGGTGTAATACCGCAGGGAGTACATGCGCTGCTGAGTACTTGTTCGATGCAATCAAGATCCAGTTCGATGCCCGTAAGAGTATCTTCCGTGAAACCAGTTGCATGTGCTACTGCCTGGATGAAATTTTTTCTTTCATGGATGAAAATATCTTCATAGCTGATGTACTGCACAAATGGATTTCCATGAATGTCGGTAAGCACATTTTGCGGAATATAATTTTCATGCACAGCAATAATATAATACTTCCCAAGGAAGCCATCTTCTTCTGCATATTTAAACGCATTGCCGCTATGCCTTCCTTCCACAGGCCTGAAATCCGCCTGTGCATCGAGGTTGATGCAATTTATTTGGGCAAGCGGGATGGCTCCTGCTTTGTGCAAGCCTTTTGAAACCCCCTTGATGATCGGATAAGCATTATTATGCCCTCCACCAATCACAATTGGAATCTTTTTTGCGCTGGCGATCAGCTTCATCATGTTCTCCACTTCTTCATCAATAATATTTACAGCATGACGATAAGCGTCTATCAATTCCTCCTGGTTATAAGCATTGTTGTCGATCAGGTATTTGATATCACCAAAATCAAAATGCCCGAGTAATAAAACATCCTCTCCTGGTAAAAAGTCATTGCTCTGTGTATTTACAAAGGCAGATAGAAAAGGAAGCCAGGCTGTATCTGCACCGCCTTTACCATAATTTGCCCGCACGCCAATATCTTCGGGAATACCGAGCAGCACATACTTAGCTTTGGTTTGCGATAAAACCTCAGGCCAATCAGCCCCGGCTTTTAAATACTGTAAACGTTCGCCCAGCTTTGTTTCAAACTTGCGGACTTTCGTGAGTGATAAAATATCAGCTTTGGAATAAAACTTGAAATGCTTCATGCAGGGAAGGTAGGAAAAACTGCTGATTTGATGATTCGGCAATTTGATAATTTGATAATTGAAGGCATTTCAAATTCGATCCCCAACATCAAATCACCAAATCATCAAACATCAAATCATCAAATCACCAAATCACCATTCATCAAATTAAAAGAAATGCGGGCATCTCACCATATCTGCCGAACTATTGCGGCGGTGGCTGAAGGCTTTGTAGTTAAGCGTAAGTTCGAATCCGCCACGGGACTGCGATGCAGCTTTTAATTTACTTGTATTTACATCGTATGTCATGCCCAGGCTCATCTGGTAACAATCCAATTTTATCACAGGTATAAATGCATCTTTATAGCGGTAAAATAATCCTGCAGAAATACTTAATTTTTGTAAATCATCCCGTTGATCCAGATCATGTGTGACCATAAAACCGCCCTGCCCCTGGCTGCTTCCACCCTGTGAAAAATAGTCAGCATAAAACACGGCACGGTTCACATCGTTGATGGGTGCAGAAAAACCTGCATTCAGCACGTATTTGAGATTTAAAGAAACATCATTTTGTTTTTGAAAAGCAACTTTTGGTTTTGTAAAATGAAACAAACCTGCACCAATATAATAGCTGGTAGCTTCACCAACAACACTACTATAACACAAACCCACTGCCGGGTCCCAATATGTAAGTTTTGTATTGCTGAAAGTCTGGTGGGTAGGATTGCTTGAGCTATACGTGCCACCAATGAACTGGTCATCGAAGGTTAATTTAGAAGGATCAAATTGTTGCATCACCGGGCCATACATGAAAGCAGCAGATAAGTAAGTAGCCTTTTCTGAACTCAGTGATTTGTGATAATTTACAACCGGGAAAACCTGTGTCCTGCTTAATCTTGAATCACCGGCGAGGTCTTTCGTAATTTGAACACCGTAGGTAAAATAATCGCCATTATCCGCTATCGCTCTTTTAAACTCGATTCCAAGGGCCATCGTACGGTAAGGCGTTGTAACGCTTTCCCATTGGTTTCTATAGGCAGCCGTGATCCGTACATCACCCGTGAAGATGCCTGCAAGTGCAGGGTTTCTCAATAAGGGGATATCGTAAAACTGTGAGAAGTTAACATCCTGGCAAAATGAAGTCTTTGCAAGAGCGATAAACATAAACAGCAATAGAACTGATTTGAAGGGTTTCATGGATCAATTATTTTAAGATCGTTGTATTTCCTTTATACGTGTATACGGAACCGTTATCACAAACAACTTCAGCCGTGTAAACATACACATCTGGTGTTGCGGCAACTCCTCTCACCTTTCCGTCCCACCCATATTTAATATCATTCGGGTTAAAATTTTGCTTTTCAAAAATCAACACACCCCAGCGATTGAATACACGGAATGATTTTACGTGTACCCCGCTTCCACGGATCATTAAAACATCATTCAGCCCATCACCGTCTGGTGTAAAGGCATTTGGCACAAATACTTCTGCTTTTTTACAAAATGCAGTCACGAAAATGCTGTCAACTGCAGAGCAACCAAAGCTATTAACCACGGTTACAGTATAGGATGTATTGTTATGAATAATCGTACTTGGTGAAGGACAATCACTGCAACTGAGTTCAGCGGCTGGTGTCCAGCTATACTGAACAATTGGACCGTTTGTGATAGTTGGATTAAAAGTAATGGGCGAACCGTTTATCATGGATTGGCTTCCACCAATATGTACCGACGGGGTTGGGCCCACCGCAATTGTTACATAACCGGTATCAGTGAAACAATGATAGGCATCATAACCTACAACCTGGTATTGGGTAGTAACATTAGGCGTAGCCGTTGGATTGGCAATATTGGCATGGTCAAGTCCTGTTGATGGCGACCACACGTATGAATTTGCATTGGCTGCACTTAAATTTACTGACCTGCCGGAACATATCGTATCATTTGGCGGTGTGCGCATCTGGAAAGGATTTCTAACGACCAATAAAACAGAATCAAAACCAAGGCAACCAAGGGCACTCAATCCTTTTACTTTGTAGAGAATAGAATCTGTTGGAGTTACGGTGGGATTGGCGCAAGTATTACAACTGAGGCCTGTAGAAGGTGTCCAGGTAAACTGAGTTGCACCTGTTGCTGATAATTGTACCAAACTTCCTGCACAAACATCCATATCATGACTGGCTTGTATAGCCGCAGATGGATTAACAGTAATGGTCATTGTATCAAGCACGGCTCCGCAGGTAACATTCATTCCTGAAATAATAATGGTTGCAACAACTGGCACATTGGTATTATTGATCGCAATGAAAGATGGGATATCGCCCGTGCCAATTGGCGCCAAACCAATTGAAGGTGTGTTGTTCTTCCAGCTAAACACGGTGCCGCTAACCGGTCCGGTTAGAGGGATAGCCGCAGTCGGCATCCTGTTACAAACAACCTGGTCAGTAGGCTCATCTATCGCAGGTGTGGGATTAACTGTTATTGTAAATACCTTCACAACGCTACCGCAACTATTTGCAGAACCCGTGACCTGGATGATCGCGGTTATGGCAAAATTAGTATTATTCGTCGCGGTAAAAGAAGGAATATCACCAGTACCGTTAGCCGCTAAACCGATGTTTGCTGCACTGTTGATCCAGGTATAACCTGTACCTGCTACCGAACCAACGAAAGCAGTTGCAGTAACTGTTTCACCGCTACAAACCGTTTGATTCACTGGTTGTGTAATATTTGGTGTAGGATCTACCGTGATGTAGAAAACTTTTGGAATACCAGGGCAAGCATTGGTAGATGGCGTTACTGTTATTGCCGCAACGATCGTTTGATTTGTTGAATTATTCGTCATAAACGATGGAATATTTCCTGAACCAGTAGCAGGCAAACCGATAGAAGGTAAACTGTTTGTCCAGGTAAAACTGGTTCCTGCAACGGGGCTGATGAAAGTCATTGCCGTAGTTGGTTCGCCGTTACACTGGTATTGATTCAAAGGCTGGATTATTCCCGGTGTTGGAAAAATGGTGACGGTAAAAGTTTTTGGCAAACCAGCACAACCATTAGCAGTAGGCGTAACGGTGATGGTGGCAACCAGGTTTGTATTACTGTTGTTATTTGGGTTGAAAGAAAGCAAGTCGCCAGTACCACTGGCAGGTAAACCTATCGAAGGAACGTTATTCGTCCAATTGTAGATTGTTCCTGCAACTGCGCCAGTAAAATCAACAATGGTTGTTGGATACCCTGTGCACACTGACTGATCAGCAGGCTGATTTAAATCCGGCGTGGGATTAACCAGTATGCTGAAGGTTGCAGGATTACCATAACATCCATTAAATAAACCAGACACTGTGATATTTGCTGTGACCGCAACAGTAGTATTATTTATTGCATTAAATGAAGCGATGCTATCTGAGCCTGAGGCTGCAAGTCCGATAGATGTCTGGTTGTTTGTCCAGCTATAAGCAGCCCCATTCACAGTGCTTTCAAAAAGGATGCTGTTTGTTTCTGTAAGATTACATACAACCTGGCTTGCAGGCTGTGTCATATCGGGAGTTGGATTTACTGTGATGGTAAATGTTTGTGGAACCCCGGGGCATCCATTGCCGGCAACAATTGAAATGGTAATGGTAGCCGTAACCGGGAGAGCGCTGGTATTGATAGCCGTGAAAGATGGAATATTCCCCGTACCACTTGCAGCCAGGCCAATACCGGGTTGATTGTTGGTCCAGTTGAATGTAGCTGAATTGGTGTTCCTTGCAAAGGAGTTGATGATTACAGGTGCTGTTGTGCCCCTGTTACACACAATTTGGTCTGCCGGTTGTGTGACCGTTGGCATTGCCGCCACGATGATCGTAAAGGTCTTTGCTGTTCCCGGGCAACCATTCGAAGTGGGCGTAACCGTTATGGTGGCTGTTATATCAGCTGAGGTAGTATTAACTGCCGTGAATGTACCGATATCACCTGTACCAGTAGCCGCTAATCCAATTGAAGGATCATTGTTTGTCCAGGAATACGCAGTTCCGCTTACTGTGCTGCTGAAAGCGATTGGGCCAACGACTGCACCATTACATATTGCTATGTTGGCCGGTTGAATCATGTCGCCGACGGGGTTAATTGTTATTTGTGCGGTGGCTGAATCAAAACAACCATTTACAGTTCCTACAACAAGTTGGACAGTATAAACCCCGGCCTGGAGGAAATTATTTGTAAAAGTAGCACCTGAGCCTGTGCTGTTATCGGATGCTGTCCATTCGAGGGTATTAACAGGATCGGTTGAAACAGTACTGCCTGTAAATGTTGCAGCCGTATGCAAGCACACAGAATCAGGGCCGTTTATTGCGGCAACGGGAATATTATTTACGACTACGCTTACCTGTTGTGTGATCGAATCAATGCAGCCGTTCACACCCGTAATGGTCAATTGTACAGGATAAGTGCCAGTTGTAGTATAAGTATGGCTCACATTGATTCCAGTTGCGGTTGTACCGTCTCCGAAATTCCAATGATTGCTGCTAATTCCAAAATAAGAAGTAGAGATATCTTTAAAACCAACTACCGTAAAGCCACAGTTCCTGGTTTCAGTGATTGTAAAATCCGGACGCAGTATTTCTATCTTGATGCTGTCGGCTCCCGGCAAAACAATACTGCAGCCCTGGTTAGACATTATCGTGAGGCTGGGGAGATAAACTCCTGCAGATGAGTAAGTATGGGATATACTTGTCTGTGTAGTAGTGATTGAATTTCCATCTCCAAAATTATATAGCAAGGTATTCCCGTTTGACATAGTTGCACTGAAATTGACAGTAGTACTGTTACAGAAATTACCGCCGGTATAGTCGAAACTGCCAGTGGGGTTAATTACCCTCACGGTAGCCTGGTAAACACCAGTACAACCACTTAGCAGGGTAACGGTCATGGTTACTGTATATGTACCCGGCAACAGGTATGTATGAGTAACGGTGTCCCCTGATGCAGCGGGGCTGCCATCTCCAAAATCCCATATTACAGAGGCAGAAGGGAGATCCCTGTTATAAAAAGTAAAACTATGTGGTGCACAAATACCTACATTTTCTGATACATCAAAATGCGGTGTGAACGTACTGTTGATGGTAACCGGCATGCTGTCCCTGCAACCAAAATCACTGAAGGGTATCATTTCTAACCAGATCGTACTGTTTGCCGGGGGCGCAGGATTTAAAACAATGTTTTGCCCGGTACCCAGTATGGTTGAATAATTATCATTCCACCAGTTATAAGTTTGAAAACCCGGCGGGGCATTTAATGTTGCGATCCCGGTTTCACATTCGTAATTCACATCGATCGCCTGGCTGCAAGTGCTCTCCACATCAACATAAGCATATCCCCAATGGCCACGCCTTACGCAATCTGCGGTGGTAAACTCAAGGTATAAGGTTTGGCCGGCATGTCCCCTCAGGCTTATGAAAACGCTCGCCCAATCTTTAAAAATGACGGAACTATCAACAGTTGACATGGCAAAACCCGGAAGGCTTGAGGTGGATATATACTCAAAAGACGCACAATCAATGTACGCGTTTGCAGCAGAATCAAAAAGTTTGGCAGTAAATCGTGGTTGTGTCCATGTAGTGTGACCAGGATCCTGGAAAACAACTGCATAATCGTACCGGATAGAAAAGTTACTATCGTTGACGGGTACGTGTAAAATGTACTGGATCCTTTCCGCTTCTGCACCGATTCTGGTGTTACCAAGTTTCACTGCGAAATTGCTTCCATCAGGCGGATTGGTAGCAAACAGCCCATAAGGGTCAATGGCAGAAGGCGTGATCCTTCCGTAAAGCCGGTGGCGATTTCCAACAGGCATTGAAGGGGTAACTGTGATCACGTTCGTGCTCCCTACTGAATCAGCATATCCTGTAAAACAGTTCCAGTTGTTGAGGTTGCCATTTTCGAAATCAATATTATCAGGGCATGCCGAAAAAACATTCGTAACAGGGTTTGTATTTCTTCGTGTAATTGTTTGTTTTGGAAGTTCAGGTTCGCTGCTGTAAATAATTTCCCCGCTGGTATTCAAAATGCCTTTCCTGCTGCCGTTCAGGACCTTTGCCTCTCCGTTATCGAAACCATAAAAAACCGTGATGTCAAGTTGTTTAAGAACAACGGCATTGGTGTTGATGAGTGCCCATTTCTGATTTGCAAACACTCCGGTAACTGATTCTTTAAAATCATAAACGATCTCGTATTCAAATGGAATAACAAGCTTTCCAATTTCATTGATAAAGCCCCATTTGGAATCCTTCTTAACAGCTGCCAGCTTATTTACAAAATTTCTTGCGTCTTCAAATTGCAGTGCGGTAATAAGTTTACCTGTTACATCTACAAAAGAAAATTTTCCGTTTTTTAGTACCCTTGCAAAGCCGTTTACATAAGTTTCTTTTTCATCCCAGGCTTGTGAGCTTGTAACAAATTTATCTGATAATGAAGTGCTGGTTGTTTTTGAATGCGTCAATGATCCATGCGCAGGCTTTGTAGAACGTTGAGCCGAGGCCGCTACGTTGAATAGTAGGAATAAGGAGAGTAGAATTCGATTCATGGATATTGGATATAGAACCGGTAAATTGGATATTACCCATGCTAACGTAGTTATATCCAAATTATTTCTATTGGGGGAAACTTAGGGCATTTCTACTTGTGGGGTGGGTAGAGTTACTTCGTAGAATTACGATATGGTCAGACCGGATATAACAGGTATTCAAACCGAGTGCGATTATGACCAGGACCCAGTTCTTTTTACCAAATGCCGTAGATCCCTATCAGTTTTTTTCTGCGACAAAGGTTTGATGACGCTTGGAAATAAAAAAGCCCCGTAAAAACGGGGCTGTCATCAATGTATATTTAAACATTCTAATTTACGTTACTCGCTTTGGTTGGCTTTGCCTTGCTTTGTACGGGTGCCTGTTGGGCAGAATACTGTTTGTATCTATCATCTCCCATTGTCTTCCGAAGCACCGCACTACGTTCTGCTTCAATTGCTGTCAAACCATCCTTCTTTTGCTCAGGGGTTAAAGCATTATTATGTTCAATTTCTGCTTTCTTCTTGTCCAGATCCAACATTGACTGGTTGAGGCTGCTGATTTGGTCATCAGAAAGTCCTGCTTTTTTAAATCCCGCAGTATTTTTCGCTGCCACTTTGATTTCTTGCGGGGCAGCAACTGGAGCAGTTGTCATCCCGGAAGCAGTTTTCTTTGTTTGTGCCGCTTTTTCCGACTCTGCTTTTGTAGGTAACGGATCCATGGTTGGACTCACCTTTGCCTGCTGTGCAGCCGCCAGGTTGGTTAAACCTACAACCGCTATAGCAATAAAAAGTATTTTCTTCATTTTTTTTATTTTAGAGGTTAAAAATAAGCATCTAAACCGACATTTTAGTAACTTTTTTTACACTTTCAGGAACCTGCAACAGCTAAGATGTAACCGGGAAATATAAATTAAATGCACTCCTTGTATTCCGGCACAGTTCCTCTATTCCATAAAGGTTCAGTTTTACCTTTTACATTCGTTATTTTACATCTCCATTTAACCATTAATTGTGCCAGGACAAATTCAAATAAACGGACTTTTCGGGCTGGTTGTGTGTGGTGGAAAAAGCATGCGTATGGGCACTGATAAAGGTTTCCTGCTTTATCACGATAAACCACAATGCTATCACTTATATGAAATGCTATTGCCCCTGTGTGAGCGGGTATTCGTTTCCTGCAACAATTCGCAGGAAAAAAAGATTGAACCTGGTTATTCGACGATTGTTGATCTTCCGGACTTTAAGGATACAGGGCCCATGGCTGGTCTGCTTTCCGCTTTTGATCATTTCCCTGAAAAAAGCTTTTTAATGATTGGATGCGATTATCCGTTTTTGGCAGGCATAGATCTGTTGCATTTCATAAATTCTTTTGACCGTAGTGAAAAAGCTGCGGCCTTTTACAATGCCTCTGCGGAACTGTATGAACCCCTATTGGCATTTTATAATCGGCAGACAGCAGAAGAAATCCTTGCAATGCATGCAAATAAGGATTATTCACTGCAACATTATTTGCAAAAAAATCATGCGTTTAAATTCTATCCCCGGAATCTGAAATGTATTGAGAGTGTTGACACAGAACCTGAATTTGAAAACGCTTTGAAGATAATAAGGCAAACGATGCATTAATAATTTGCTGGTAAGATTCAAACAACTATTAGACGAAGATCATTGGTTTTCTTGAAACCCGGACTCTCCCCTGTGCTGAAACGATTGCCAGTTTTTTATCCTGTAGTTTACTAAAGAAGTTCACTAATTTTAAAAATGGAAAATAAGCAATTGGCAACTGTAAATATTAAAAAGATCTCATGGGATAAAATAATTTCCACTGCAGACCAGGTTGCGGTTGAAGAGCCACTTGAGATCCAGGTTGCTTATAGCACTAGCAATGGTTTAATGAGAAAAAACATTTCTGTTACAATGCGTACACCGGGCAATGATAAGGAGCTGGCAACGGGATTTTTATTTACTGAAGCTATCATCAAAAATTATGGATCAATAAAAAATATTGAACACGTTGCTTCAGATGAAAACAGGGTGCTTGTAACATTGCAGGAAAATATATTACCGTCACTCAATAAAACAGACCGCAACTTTTACAGTACTTCAAGTTGTGGCATTTGTGGTAAGGCAAGTATTGATGCGATCAGCACATTGTCAGTTTACCAGTATGAAAAGGATACGATCAGCATCAAAGCAGCATTATTGTACGGGCTACAGGATGCATTAAAGAAACAGCAGGAAGTCTTTCAACATACCGGGGGTATTCACGCCTGTGCCATTTTTAGTTTGGAGGGCGAATGTATAATGGTTCGCGAAGATGTGGGAAGGCATAATGCGCTGGATAAGCTGGTTGGTGCTGCATTAATGAAAAACGAATTGCCTCTGAATCGTTGTATACTTTTATTAAGTGGTAGGGCAAGTTTCGAACTTGTGCAAAAATCAGCCATGGCTGGGATAAAAATAGTAGCTGCTGTTGGTGCGCCTTCAAGCCTTGCAATTGAACTGGCAAACGAAACAGGCATTACACTTATCGGCTTTTTGCGTGATTCAAGGTTTAATTTGTATTCAGGTTTTGATCGTGTAGAAGAATAGCCTAACAATTTTTGCCTGTAATTTCAAAAATGTAATTGGAGGTAAATGGTTCAATCACGATGTCATCCCGAGCTTGCAGTGAGGTTGTTGAAAGAAAAAACTAAGATCATAAAATGAAAATAAGAATAAAAGGAAATGCAGTGCGGCTCCGGTTATCAAAACCAGATGTAGCGAAACTGGATGAAACAGGCTGTGTGGAAGAGCAAACATCATTCGGGAAAAATAAACTTTTCTATGCTTTGCAGGTTGTTGAAGATGGTAATGAGCTGTCGGCAACTTTTGACGCTGGCAAAATAACTGTCTTCATTCCGAAACAGCTCTCCAAAGGCTGGCGGGTAAATGATACCGTTGGATTTGATTCGAAAATGAATCTAGCGGAAACGGATAGCCTTTATCTTTTGGTAGAAAAAGATTTTATTTGCATAGATGAGTCGATGGAAAACCAGGAGGACAATTATGAACATCCAACTAAAATTTGTTAGTGATGAGTGAAAGAAACCCTATCGTCCCGGGAGCGGAGAACCCAGACTTTTTTACAGGATTAAAACTGGGCCCTTTAAAAAAACAGGCCGCAGGTATCCCGGCGGTAATCAAGAGTTTCAAACAGGTTTTTGGGGAAGCCGGGATCATCAGGGGTTGGAAAGCACTTCATAAACTCAATCAGAAAGATGGATTCGATTGCCCCAGTTGTGCCTGGCCCGACCCCGATGACGAGCGCAGTGGCATTGCGGAATATTGTGAGAATGGTGCAAAAGCCGTGGCAGATGAAGCTACATCGAAACAGTTAAAGGCTGATTTCTTCGCAGCCAACTCAGTAGCCGATCTGGCTAAATTATCGGATTATGAAATTGGACGCAAAGGCCGCATAGCCGAACCGATGTATTTATCGAAGGGAGCCACGCATTATCGTCCTATTTCCTGGGAACAGGCATTCAGTAAAATCGCCTCAGTATTAAACTCCCTGTCATCTCCCAATGAAGCCATCTTTTATACTTCAGGGCGGACAAGCAATGAAGCCGCTTTTTTATACCAGTTATTTGTCCGTGAATATGGCACAAACAATCTGCCCGACTGCAGCAATATGTGCCATGAAAGCAGTGGCGTTGCCTTGGGGGAGTCTTTGGGCATAGGGAAAGGATCGGTAAAACTGGAAGATTTTTATGAAGCACAGGTGATCATGATCCTTGGGCAAAACCCAGGCACTAACCATCCCCGTATGCTCAGTGCCTTGCAAAAAGCAAAGGCAAATGGTGCAGTCATCATTTCAATAAATCCATTGCCTGAAACCGGCCTGATGGGTTTCAATAATCCACAAAAACTTAAAGGCATACTAGGGATTGACAGTGCTCTCACGGACATTTTTTTACAGGTAAGATTAAACGGCGATATGCCCCTTTTACAGGCGATTGAAATATTGCTTTTACAGGAAGAACTAAAAGCACCGGGAACTGTTTTTGACCGGGATTTTATTGAACATAATACTGAAGGATCCAGTGCCCTTATCAAACATTTACTGCAACAAGATTTGGATGAGCTTGTAAAACATTCCGGGATTGAACTTACAGAAATAATGGAAACAGCAGCTGTTTTAAAAAATAAAAAAAAGATCATAGCCTGTTGGGCGATGGGATTAACTCAACATAAAAACGCTGTTGATACGATAAAAGAAATTGTGAATCTTCTCTTGTTAAAAGGAAGCATTGGGAAGCCAGGTGCGGGCACTTGCCCGGTGCGGGGACATAGCAATGTTCAGGGTGATCGTACCATGGGAATTTTTGAGAAGCCATCTCCTGAACTGTTGAAAAAATTAGAAACAAATTTTAATTTCATTCCACCACATGAACATGGCTATGATGTTGTAGAAAGTATCAAGGCCATGCATAACGGTAAGGCGAAGCTGTTTTTTGCCATGGGTGGGAATTTCCTTTCGGCTACGCCCGACACCTTGTACACCGCTGCAGCTTTACAAAAATGTATGCTCACCGTACAGGTTTCTACAAAACTGAACCGCAGCCATCTTGTGCATGGCGAAGAAGCGCTGATATTGCCAACACTTGGGAGAAGTGACCAGGACCATGTGAATGGCGAAGACCAGTTTGTTTCCTGTGAAAATTCTATGGGAGTGGTTCAACAATCTAAAGGAGTATTAAAGCCTGTTTCGGATAAGCTGCTAAGCGAACCAGTTATTGTTTGCAAACTGGCTAAAGCAACATTTGCAAACCGGAGCAAAATAGATTGGGACCAATACCTTCAACACTATGACGCAATCAGGAATGATATTGAGCGGATCATTCCAGGTTTTGAAAATTATAATAATCGTGTACGCATACCCGGTGGGTTCTATTTACCCAATTGTAACAGGGAAGGGAATTTTGAAACAGTCTCGAAAAAAGCACAATTTAATATTGCAGTTTTTGAACCAACGGCATTGGCAGATGATGAATTGATGATGATGACAATCCGAAGCCATGACCAGTTTAACACGACCATCTATGGTCTGGATGACCGATACCGGGGCATTTACAATGAAAGAAGGGTGATCATGATGAACCAGGGAGATATGAACGAAAGGAATTTAAAAAGCGCTGATGTTGTAGACATTTATAATAACCATGGAGGCATTGAAAGGATCGCACATAAATTTATCGTGGTGCCCTACCCGATACCCAGGGGTTGTACTGCAACCTATTTCCCGGAAACGAACGTGTTGGTGCCAATTGGCAGTGTGGCAGAAAAGAGTAATACGCCGGTGTCAAAGCTGGTAGTGATAAAGTTGCGGGTCGCTGAAAAATAACTCCATAAAAAAAGGCATCCACTTTGATGAATGCCTTTCATTTTATTTCATTTTCATTATCTCGAGTAAGCAAGAATTTCTCTTGCTGCGTCCATATCCGTCCTATCCAGGGCTTTCAAAATGTAACCCATATCTTTCAACAATGCCACACAAGCCAAATGAACTTCCTTGCCATGTGTAGATACAAACAAAACAGGTTTTTTCTCTGTGAAAATTTGTTTCATATCTTTTAAAACATTTACCTCCGCTCCTTCTATATCCATTTTTACAAGATCCGGAATGGCGATCTTCCCTTCAGCAACCATTTTTGAAAGTTTCACAACATTCACTTTCGAATCGCCCTGCTCATCTAATTTTCCTGCAACAGATGTGGCTGTTTTATTGAATGAGAGAACGCCTTCTTTATCTGATACGGCGACCTCAAATAAATTATAGTTGCTGATCTTATTCATGTCCATATGCTTGCGGAATAAATTTGCATTGCGTTCGCTTGGTTCAAATGCAGCAATTTTTCCTCCCGTGCTATTGAAATGATAAAGCAATGTGTAGTAACCAACATGTGCCCCAAGATCCCAAAAACTTTTGCTGTTTTTACAGAATGAGGCAAATTCAATGGACTGCTTCCTTTCGTAGGTGCCTAGAACAACACTGATATTATGTGAACCTTTTATCCATTTTTTTCCTTTGAGATTTCCCGACAAAATGGAGAGAATTGTTTTGCCCGGGATCAATTTGATCGGTAACCGGATCAATTTTCCAAACAATGATTTATTTCTTAAAAACTTAATATGCCGGATGTTCATGAATGCGTCTGATTTCTTTAAAAGTTAGCCTAAGACATATTTTTTATCCTAAGAAGCGGCAATTTAATATATCTGTTGAGAAAATCGGGATTTAATAAATCAGGGGAAAAAAATAGTTGTCGGGACAGCACGTCGATGGCGGTTGGTTTGGCAACCTGACTTCAAAAACCTGGTTTTGCCAGCTGGAAATCCCCATGCACGGTGATGTGATAACTGATGAGGAACGATCGAGCTCTAAAAATGTGCGGAGTCAGGCTGAATCAATATGCCAAAATTATTGAGGTGACTGGTCTTTTATGACCAATAATGAATAAACCAGGACAACCAAAGAGAGTAAAGAAATAGTAAAAGCTACCATGATATTTTTGTTAATTAAAATGCTGTATCTGCATGAAAACATAGGGATTAACTGAAAATGCTTTTTCTCCCCTATCCTTAAATTCACCAAATAAAAGATCAAGAAAAGTGTCGGCTTCATTTATTGCCCAAAGTGTGAGCGACCGGTTATTAGCCCATTCACAGATCTCCGGCAATGTTTCCCAAATCAGGCCATTCCAACAGGCTTCTTCCAGCAATTCTTTCTCCGTCAACCTTCGTTCATTGCCGTTTTCGTCCTTCTTATCGAGATGCCTCGAAGAAAAACGGGTTTTAATAAATAGTAAAATTTCCTGCTGGGTATAGTTTGTTTTCATATACAGAGAATTTTAAGCCTCTTAAAAACATTTAATAATAAATACGGAAAATAATCAAACTGGTTTACGAAAAGCTGTTGCTAACCTGTTCGATTATAGAAAACGATGATGTATATAATAATATTGTCTAGCTGCAAAGCTGTAAGCTTCGGGCTACAAGCGAAACGATATAGGCTTACTTTTATTTTTACAGTAAAAAACATAATCCTCCGCTATAAAATCAGGGGTTAATAGCTTGCAGCTTACAGCTTATAGCTTATATTTATAGAGTGAAACAAGCAAGTGTCTATATTAAAGTACGCTTGGCACGGAAAATCCTCTTCTTGCTTTTATATTTGTCGGTCAACATTACGGCTCCAGCTCAACAATCATTTTCTTCTTTAAAGTTTGGCGAGGTAGATAACCATGTTCTAAGCGTAAAATTTGAGAATAACTATATCAAACTTGCGCATGATCTTACCGACCGTTTCCCGGAAGACCTGTATAAAGTGCGGGCGATCTTTAAATGGATCACTAATAATATTGCCTACGATTATAGATTTATCAACAGCGGTAAAGAGTTGAGTGTGCCTGATTGCGCCGATCAGTTTGATTGTATAGAAATCATGCGGGCATGGGAAAATGACTACATCAAGAAGATATTGCGGACCAAACGGGCAACAGCAGATGGGTACGCGAAACTGTTTCAAAAGCTGTGTGAACTTGTGCATATACAAGGCGAGGTGCTCACGGGATACCTGAGATCAAAACCCTATCAAATTGGAAATAAATTCAGCGTGAACCACTCCTGGAATGCTGTATTAATTGATACGGCCTGGTTTTTTTTGGATGCTACGCTGGCCGCAGGATATTGTATTGAAAATGAAGAAACCGATAGGCTTTTGAAGTTTGTAAAGGATTACCAAAACTACTACTGGCTCACACCTTTTGAACGGCTGGCAAGAACTCATTATCCCAAAAATGGATATTGGGGAGATCATTACAGCATTTCACTTCAACGATTTTTTAATACAGCACATTACTATTCCATCGATATGTTAGAGAATATTTATGATGAGTGTCCGGATACAGGTGTGCTCACAATAAAAAAAGACGACACGATCCATTTTAGTTTTACTTATAAAAAGGAAATTCGTTATATCCAGGTAAATTCCAACAATTATCGCAATCCATCTTTATGGACAACAGTTGCGGTATCAAAACGCAAAACAAAACTTGTAAGAGATTCCTGGGCAGAAAAAAAACAAATCTATCTTCCGTTCAATAAAACCGGGCAGCATTATAGTTTTGATTATTTAGTAAAAGACATGTCGCTGTATTATGTTGAGATAGCGTTTGATTACAAGAAGGCGATGAGGTACAAAGTGAATGTGGTTAAGTAAAAAGCATTATAAGCTTTGTCATCTAAGATTTAATTTATGTGTTGCTGCCTCTGGTGCTTGCCTTTTATCTTAAAATAAACAGTAACTTCCCGCTCCAAAATTTAATTTATGAAGAGAATATTTTTCCCGTTAGCAGGCATGATAATACTCGCCTCGTGTAACACTAATAAAACAGAAACATCAACAACTACTACAACAACCACAACAACACAATCCAATAAACCCATTGCAGTGAAGTATCCGGAAACCAGGAAAGACACAAGTGTAAAAGACAATTATTTCGGAACCATGGTGGCTGATCCATATCGCTGGCTTGAAAATGATACCAGCGCGGAAACGAACTCATGGGTAAAGGCCCAAAATGAAGTTACGCAAGGATATTTTAAGCAAATACCTTTTCGCGACGCTATTCATAAACGTTATGAATCCTTATTCAACTTTGAAAAATTTTCTGCACCAGCCAGGCACGGAAAATATAATTATTACTCCAAGAACTCGGGATTGCAAAATCAATCTGTTGTTTACAGGGAATTGCTGGCAGGTTCAGCCCCAGAACTTTTTTTAGACCCTAATACTTTTTCACAGGACGGCACTACTTCGCTTGCAGGCCTTGGTTTTTCCAGGGATGGATCAATGGCTGCGTACAATATTTCTGAAGGTGGTAGTGATTGGCAAAAAGTGATCGTAATGGATGCCAGTTCAAAAAAGCAGGTGGGCGATACGATGATGGACATAAAATTCAGCGGCCCTAGCTGGAAAGGAAATGACGGGTTTTATTACAGCACTTATGACAGGCCGAAAGAAGGAAGTTTTTTACAAGGGAAAACCGACAGGCATAAGCTTTATTATCATAAAATGGGAACTCCGCAAAAAACTGACAAGCTTATTTTTGGTGCCAATGGCCCTGCAATTCGTTATATCGGTGCAAGTGTAACGGAGGATGAAAAATGGCTGATCATTTATGCTGCGGAATCAACATACGGGAATGCTTTATATGCCATGGACCTTACAAAACCAAATGCTGCGATCGTACCACTGGTGACTGATTTTAAAAATCAACATGGCGTGGTTGACAATGACAGTACAAATTTTTATATTCAAACAGACAGAAATGCACCAAATGGGAAATTGGTTGTAGCCCCGATTAAAACAGCAACAGAAGCAAACTGGAAAACATTGATCGAAGCAAAACCGGAAGTATTGAGTGTGTCAACTGCGGGAGGATCATTGTACTGTTCATATTTAAAGGATGCAGTTTCTGTTGTGTACCAATATGATCATGCAGGTAAGGAAATTCGGAAAATTGAATTGCCAGGTTTAGGCAGTGCCAATGGTTTTTCCGGTTGGAAAGATGACAAAGATATTTTCTTCACTTTTACTTCTTATACGAACCCCGTCAGTATTTATAAATTAAATATTGAATCCGGCAGATCTGAAATGTATAAACAACCCAAGGTGCAATTCAACCCAAATGATTATGAATCAAAACAAATTTTCTATACTTCCAAAGACAGTACAAAGATCCCGTTGATCATCACTTATAAAAAAGGAATTGAACTCAACGGAAAAAATCCATGCCTGCTTTATGCGTATGGTGGATTCAGTGTTAGCCTTACGCCTTCTTTCAGTACTTCTTCAATCATATTGTTGGAAAATGGTGGCATTTTCGCGGTTGCGAACCTTCGTGGCGGTGGCGAGTATGGTGAGGCCTGGCACCAGCAGGGAATTAAGACAAAAAAGCAAAATGTATTTGATGATTTTATTGCAGCAGCGCAGTGGCTGGTTGACAATAAATATACGTCACGCGATATGCTTGCCATTGAGGGTGGTAGTAACGGCGGCTTATTGGTTGGTGCATGCATCACACAAAAACCCGAGATCTGTAAAGTAGCATTCCCTGCCGTAGGCGTAATGGATATGCTTCGTTATCATAAATTCACAGCCGGCGCGGGCTGGGCTTATGATTATGGGACTTCAGAAGAAAGTAAAGAGATGTTCGATTACCTGTATAAATATTCACCTGTGCACAATGTAAAACCTGCTGCATATCCTGCGACCCTTATTACTACCGCAGATCATGATGATCGTGTCGTGCCTGCACACTCGTTTAAATTTGCGGCCAACATACAAGAACAGCAGACAGGCAGTAACCCTGTTCTCATTCGCATTGAAACAAAAGCGGGGCACGGTGCCGGCAAAAGTACGCAACAGATCATTGAGGAGCAGACAGACAAATGGAGTTTTATGTTTTACAATATGAATATTACACCTTCTTATAAATAGCTTGGAGTTGAGGGTTTTAAAGGGTCGAAAGAGTTGATGAGGGAGATCCATCGGCTTAGTCGGCTTTTTGCATAAAAATGTGTTAGAGTTGACATCTCGGTGAGTTGACATCTCGGCCAGTTGACATCTCCGTGAGTTGACATCTCGGTGAGTTGACTTCTCTGGCAGTTGAAATCTCGGCAAGTTGACATCTCGGCAAGTTGACTTCTCGGTGAGTTGACATCTCGGCCAGTTGACATCTCCGTGAGTTGACATCTCGATGAGTTGGCATCTCAGCCAGTTGACATCTCCACCACTTACATCTCGAACAGCTCAATTTTCCACTAAATACATCCAAACCCAGGCTTTATCCGTTAGTAATCAGCTTGTATTTTTACCGGAACAGAAAAAAACTTTCCACTTTGCAATAAAGGAAGTAAATTCATATACACTTAAGTCCTGTCCCTTTGTTATAACCACCCATTTTTAAACAAAAGCAATTGGTTATGATCCAAAAATTACACAAAAAGCAACCTCGTTTTCGGTACACAAGAAACCTGCTCCTGGCAACAATGGGAACGCTGTTTTTAAACAGTACCATGGCCACAAACTGGTATGTAAATGACAATTCATTGACTGGTGATGTGTTTACAAGCGCCGTCGGTGATGACTTAAACCCAGGCACAATTGCGGCGCCCTTTGCAACGATCAGTTTTGCACTTACGACTGCCGCTGCCGGCGACACCATTTATGTTGATGCCGGAACCTATCCTTCCGGCGACATCCTGATTTCAAAATCGGGCATTGTATTACGCGGAGTCAAATTCGGTGTATCCGCAGGACCGGAAGCAAATCCTGTTGGCCGAGGTACAGATGAAACCATCGTACAGGCTGGTATTTATTATGGCCAATCGAGAGACAATATCGTTGTTGACGGTTTTACCGTAGATATGGGAACCCTTACAAGAGGGATTGAAGCAAGAGGTCTCAACAGTGTTATCATCAATAATATTGTTTTCGGCACGGTTAATCCACTCGTTCAACAGGTGGGAATATTAACCCGTGCGAATGCACCAAACAGGACACACAGCTATCTCGTAAGCCATAATAATGTTCGTAACCTGCGTTATGGTATTTACATGGATGGCAATACGGAGAATCCTTCCGAGATCAGTTACAACTATGTAACCGGCTGCCTTACAGATGGCTATTCATTCACTGCCAGCGACGGGCATCATATCAAAGCGAATGTGTCGGTAAACAACGGACGTGGTATGGAGTTTTCGAAAGGAAATAATCTCATCGAACAAAATACGGTTACCGGGAATGCAATTTTAGGAATCCGCCTGGCTGCTTCTCCTGCTCTCTCAGGCAATGTTATCGTGAACAATTTTATTACCAATAACGGTGTTGGAATTTTCCTTACTGAAGATGACGGTGGTGCAACCGGTAATGCAGCAAATTATAATTCTATTACTGGAAACTTTTTGAACATATCGAGTACCCATAGTGCTGAATTCAACGCAGACTGTAATTGGTATGGTTCTGTTGTTGCGGCTGTGATTGCTGGTCAAATAAATGGAAATGTGGATTTTAACCCGTTTTTGAATGATGGTGTTGACACTGATCCGGTTGATGGATTTCAACCGATAACAACTTGTATTGTGCAGCCAGTTGTACTTACTTCTTTTACGGCTAGCGTGAAAAACTATGATGTATTGCTTAACTGGCAAACTGCATCTGAGGTAAACAGCAGTCATTTCAGCATTGAAAGAAGTTTGGATGGTCAAACTTTCGCCGGCATTGGAAGAGTGAACGCACAAGGTTTCAGCAGTGTGAAAGTGAACTATAATTTCACTGATAATAAGCCTGTGAATTTTGACAAGCCTACTTATTACAGGATCAATATGGTTGACCGGGATGGCACATCAAAGTATACAAAGATCATCAGCATTATTTTGAAGGCAAATGGTTCTTTTGTACAAAGCGTTTATCCAAACCCGGTAGAAGCTGGCAAAACATTGCATACTAGTTTCATTGCAGATGCAGCACAAACAGTTAGCATCTCTTTCGTGAACGCTGTCGGGCAAGTTTCTTACAATCAGCATTTCCAGGCAGCAAAAGGAATCAATGATTTTAAAATTGCAATACCTGCCGGTGTTTCCACGGGTGTTAATTTCTTATTGATACGTTCGGGAACTGACTTGAAGAAGGTTCCTGTTTATATACATTGATCGATTTCTCTCAGATAAAAAATCCCTGGTATTAATTACCGGGGATTTTTATTATGAAATGATCCATGCTCCAGGAATGTAAAAATATTTTTTTATCCCAATTAGAAATTACAACTGCGCCAGCAAAGATTGTCAGGCTGCGACTGCCTATCGGCAGTCAGGCTTGCCGAAGCCGGGTTAGTTACGAAAATCATCTTCAACAACCTCAGGCTGATAGACAAGAATTAATTGGCATTAAACCTTTTGGAAAAATTTTCAAATTATGATAACTCTTGCTCAATGATTGGAACGCATGGACGTTTGACCGATTAGCTTAGTCAAGCTTTTAAGATAATTTCTTTTTTGGAGACTTAATCAGTAGTAACGGTATTACCATTTAATATCAACAAAGACCTGTCAATGATCCCCTGCCCCGTTGGAGCGGCAGCAACAATTTGCGATAACATAATCGTTTTATTAGTAAGAGCGGGTGCAACAGTAACGAGTTTATGCAATAAGTAATTTACCTGCAAAGATGGAAGTTTGTTTAAACTAAAATTAATATTTGGGTCAAGTGTTCCAATGTTTGACAATGCATCAAATGAGATTGAAGTGAGACTATTATTGCTTTGTATGTTACAGGCTCCAATAGACGTTACAGCCGGAAGCGAAACGGATATTAAAGCAGTATTATACTGCATTATAAGCCGGGGAATACCTGTAAGCATTGGGAACGAGAGCGACGTGAGGCTAACACAGTTGGAAACAGCACTGTTGGAAGCTAACGTAAGATTTTTTAATAATGGAAACGACAGGGATGTAAGCGAGGCATTGCTTTGAATATTTATAGCTCCCGCTTTTGTTAGTACAGGAAATGAAATGCTGGAGAGTGATTGGTTTCCTGAAATATCAATGGTGCCATCGTACACTGTATCCAGTAATGGTAAACTAAGATTAGCCAGCAGGGAATTACTGCCAAAATTCAGATCGGTTGCATTCCTAAGCACCGGCAACGAAACTGCGGTGATCATTTGTGAATTGTATAAAGCGAAATTCTTTGCTGTTGTTAATGCAGCAATGTTTAAAGATGCAAGATTAATATTGTTCCAGATAAAAAGATCGCCCACTTTCATCAATCCAGCCAAAGTAATGCTGTTTAGCGATGGATTGCTTTCTATTTTAAATGCATTGATGATCGCCCATAAATTGTGCTGCGTCATTTGAGGGATTGAAATGGATGTAAGCGCAGGATTACTTGCTATGTAAATTGTTCCGATAGCCTTTGTAAGAATGGGAAAATTCAGGTTCAACAAGCCTGTGGAACTTACCTGCAGGCTATAGTTGCCATAAGTTGACTGCCCAATCTTAGTCAACTGCGGTGTAGGCATACTTGTAAGCAGCGGGCATTGATCAATATAAATGCCTCCATCAACTGCTTGCAAATTATCAAAGTTGACAGACTGCAGCACCGCATTTCCTGATAAATAAATTTCAGTCAGGTTGCTGATCATTGAAAGGTCAACACTTGTAAGGCTGGTGCATCTTACAATTCTTACTTCCTGTGTATTGGGGCCAACATCAGTTGCAATTTTTGCAAGCGCCTCAGCGTTCGTTATATCATCGGCTAAATATAAAGTGTGTTTGCCACCATTGTTTGATGCAGACAAGTTTTTCCACTGCCCATTGGTAAAATACCAAAAACCTTTACTGTTATTTGTTTGATAAACAAGCAACCCTTCTGCGGGGTTTTGCACGGCGTTTCTCTGGAGATCCGACATTCTTGGAACCAGTAAACCTTTCCCGTTATCCTGCACATGAAGCATGGCACTTGGGTCTGGACTGTTGATTCCAATACCAACCTGCGCCTGTATTTCATTTATAACAAATAATACAAACAGTATGGCAGCAAACTTCTTCATAACAGCAACTATTGAAGTAGATAGAATTTGAATTGCTGATGTTTAACCGGTCAACCTGAAAATAAGATTTAATTCTGGTTCTGTCAAATTTTGGTAATTCAATGAGATTATCCCTTCAACCACTTAAACAAAAAGTCCTTATCATTTGTAAGTGATACCATCCACTTTGTTTTAGAAGAACGTAATGCCCGGGAATCAATCAGTTTCTCTTTTATCACGCCCACCCTTTTTACATAGTAAGAATGAATGAACCAGTTTTCGATCCCGTCATTAACAATAAACCCTGTATGGAAATCGAGGCCGATTATGTAAACGCCTTTACCCAGTTGCCTTATTTTCTCATCAAATGATTGGTGGCTTAGATAACTTAAATTTTTTATTTTTTGGGTTGCTGTAAGGGCCTTCATCATTTGCGAAGATGCACAAATCGCCAATTTATTCCTGTTGATCTTACAATCCATATCGCGTAGAATAGTGGTTACAAAATAGCCACAGGCGATGGCTCCCTGTCCGGGTTGCTCGGTGGTGCCGTTGAAATCCCAGGCGGTATTTGCCCATTTATTAAAAAACTCATTGCTGATATTGTTTACCCAGAAATTGCTGAGTTCCTCCTTAGCGGCTCTGGAATTTAATGCAGCTAATGAATGGTATTTAGCATGAAGCATTTTCCTGTTAGTAATAATGCTTTCTTTTAATTCAATATAGGAACTGACCGGAATTTGAACGGTCGCTGATGCGGTTTGTGCCATTGATCTTTGATCAGGCTGAGGAGAGGTACAACTAAAACTGAAAAGCAAAACGAAGAGGAGTATTCTCATTTTAAAATATTGGCGAATGAGATACAGGAACTTCTAATTTCCACAGAAAATGAGAAGCAGGCGCCGTTAAAAAGTCGGCCGTAGCTAATTAACGAACCTTATCATTCACGCCAGCAAGAAGTGACTACAATGAAATTGGTTGTCATACCTGACCGCATATCTTTCTGAGTACCGCAATAAAACTTATTTCCCACAAAGATTCACTAAAGGCCTCCATACTTACTGCTGGAATTCCAACAGCGCTGCAAGACGGCCCGATTGGTATAAACCACCTGCTGTGCGATCGATTTTAATCTTGTTGCAATTGGTTGCAGTTGTTGCCGGGCTGTTTCGTCTTTGTCCCACTGCGAAATATTGGCGAAGGCGGGAAGATGAAGTGTGAGCATGGTTGCATCATCGGAGGGCGTATCCGATAAATTTTCAATTTCCAGTTCAGGCACTTTGGATAAAGATGAGATGTCGTTGATAAGTTTGCCAGCAAATGTTTCCTCCAACATGAGCAAGGCTGTGTTGATTTTTTTCAGATCAGCATCAGAAAATTCTATACTGAATAGGTTAGTACTAGCCATAGCAATAAGATAGTTTTGATAAAAAATGAGTTTTTAATCGGAGGATGTAGCGGATTTATCGAAGGATGGAAATGCAAGATAATACTTAGAATTGCGTAATGCAATACCTCAAAGAGGTAATTTCCAAACGGTCACTATCCAAAACAAACGGCTTTTTTTATGAACGGTTCAAAGAAATGCTTTTCAATTAGTTAAAATGAAAATGGGGAGAGTAAATTGAAGTAATTTTAGGTTGTTGTTATGCGTAAAATAATTTTTTCATTATTGTTTGTATTGTTGCTGCAGGATGCAGGATCGCAGAACCTCACCGGTTATTGGGAAGGATCAATGTCGGGCGGCGAAAGATTGCAGGTTAGTATCAGGATGCGGAACAAGGAAATTTGTGGCTACACCGCCGACCAGGTAATTGGTGATTCTCATTCTTATTGTAAAGCAAATTACAGGGGCTGGTACGACAAAGAAGAAGAAGTATGGGTTTTGGTTGGAACCGGGTTTATCGAAAACAGCGGCGAACATATATTGATGATACTGCGACTCTGGCACCAGGCCGGTGATCCGCAGGATGTATTAAGGGGAACAGAAGAAGCCAAGTACGGATCCCGATCCATGTTTGGCATGGGTAACAGCAGGAGCACCTTAAGATTAAAACGAACATCAAAAAAATTACCTGCGGATATGCCGGACTGTTTCCCCGCAATAAAAAAACCACAGAAGCCGAGTCCTGGAAAGGAGGCATCCATAAAGCCAACAATCAAAAAGAAAGAACCGGCAGTTGCTAAACCACTTTCGAAGATACCTGCACCAATAAAGCCGAAACCTCCTCTGACCTCCAGGCCCGTACCTCCTAAGGCAAAACCTCCGGTGGTTAAAAAACAGATCGTAAAATCCAGGGATACACTAAGAGCCGTCGGGACAGATACTGTAAGAAAAATTACGAAGATCGCTCCCCTGCAGGTTTCAAACGATCCGGATCTTTTGAAAAAAATGAATGCACGGAAAAAAACGGAATTCAGCCATATCGTTGTTCAGGAGAAAAACATTACCCTCAATGTTTATGACAATGGCTTTGTTGACAATGACAGTGTTAGCATTTTTTACAACGGACGATTAATTGCAGGAAAGAAAAAACTTTCTGAAAAGCCGCTCCTTATTCATTTACAACTTGATGACGATGTTCAGTTCCATGAGATAGTTATGTTTGCGGAAAACCTGGGCAGCATTCCCCCTAATACTGCACTCATCGTAGTAACGGCGGGCAGTAAACGATATGAACTTCACTCAAGCGCCAATCTCTCTGAAAATGCAGTATTGACCTTCGAATACAAACCGAATTAAATTTACATTTAAACATAAAACGTAAAAAAATGAAAGTCGCTGTGGCCGCCGACCATGCCGGATTTGCTTACAAAAGTATTTTGTTGAAAGATATTGCAAAGCATGGATTCGAAATTCTTGACCTTGGAACCTATGCGGAAACACCTCCAACCGATTACCCTGATCATGCATCAGCGGTAGCCCAGGCTATTATTAACGGTCAGGCAGAAAGAGGAATCATTATTTGTGGTAGTGGTGTTGGCGTAAGCGTTGCTGCAAATAAATTCAAGGGCATCAGGGCTGGCGTTTGCCATGATACTTATTCCGCTCATCAATCGGTGGAACATGACGATGCCAATGTAATCTGTATTGGTGAACGCATAGTGGGTATTGAACTGGCAAGAGAAATAATTTTCAGTTTTCTTACCGCCATTTTTTCGAATGAGGCACGGCATCAAAAACGGCTTGATAAAATAAAAGATATCGAGTACCAGAACATGAAATAACTTTGCTGCCTTAATTACAGCATTCATGCAAGATCAACTCATCACAACTTTATTTCTCGACATCGGCGGCGTATTGCTTACAAACGGCTGGGGAAGGGCTTCGCGGGCAGTCGCAGCAAAAAAATTCAACCTTGATCTTCCTGAAATGGAAGAGCGTCATCATCTATGTTTTGATACCTATGAGATGGGAAAACTCAGCATGGATGATTATTTAAAAGAGATTGTGTTTTATGAAAAAAGAGATTTTCCAAAGGAAGTCTTTAAAGAATTTATCTTCGAACAGTCACAACCCTTGCCTGGATGTATCGATTTCTTTAAAGAAGTAAAAGCCCGGTATAAAATAAAAATTATTTCGGTGAATAACGAAGCAAAAGAAATGAATGAATACCGTATCCGCCAATTTAAATTGCGTGACTTATTTGATGCTTTTGTTTCTTCCTGCTACGTAGGATTGCGAAAGCCCGATAAGGATATTTTCATACTCGCCTGTAATCTTGCCCAGGTGAATCCACAAAATGCACTTCTTATAGATGACAGGCAAATGTTTGTTGAAGTCGCCGCCAGCATTGGATTAAATGTGATCCGGTTTGAAGGGTTAGATGCAGTAAAAGAAAAAATGGAACTTTTTCGTTTCGCGGTGGAAACTCCAGATATTTGAAGTTGCCACCGGTCATGCCCTACCGCACCTGTAACCTTTTGCTTGAAGCGTTAACCAGTAAAATCAAAAATAAAAAAAAGAGTTTAATACTTAATTTTCTGAAGGAATTCTTTTTAAAGTCTCCAATAAAAATTTCCAGAATTTTTGAACTGAACTGATCTGTACTTTTTCATTTGGTGAATGAGCACCTTGTATGTTTGGCCCGAAAGAGATCATTTGCATCCCAGGATAATTGCTTCCCAAAATGCCACATTCAAGTCCTGCGTGAACGGCGTCAACATGAGCTGGTTCTTTAAACATTTCAGCATAAAGGCCCGACATTAATTGTACGATCGGTGCATCAGGTCTTGGCTCCCAACCCGGGTAGCCACTTGCACAATTTATAGTTGCACCCATTAGTTCAAAATCACTTGAAATAGCCTGGGCTAAATCCATTTTTTCAGAATCAACGGAACTGCGAGTAAGGCACTGGATACTAAAAGTGCCATCCTTTACCAATACCCTCGCAAGGTTGTTGGAACTTTGTACAAGCCCATCAATGCCTGGGCTCATGCGGTAAATACCATTGGGACAAGCATAAACGCAACGCAATAATTGATATTGAAATTCATCACTCATTACCTGCGAAATTTCCCCTGCCGGTTCAATCGATACAAGAAGATTTGGGTCTGTAAAATGATTTTCTGCTTTAGAAATATTATTATAATTGTTTACAAAATCGGTTAGCTGGTTACGCTTATCATTTGCAACAACAACTGTGGCCATTGATTCCCGGGGAATAGCGTTCCTCAAACTACCACCATCAATAGACGCAATATTGACAGGTATTTCTTTCGATAGCGTCAATAATAAACGATTCATAAGTTTGTTTGCATTGGCCCTACCCTTGTAAATATCCATACCGGAATGACCGCCAGTAAGGCCCTTAACTGAAATACAAAAAGCATTTTGATGCGGGGCTGGCTGCTGTAAATAAGCCCCCGACGCAGTTACATCAATCCCACCGGCGCAGCCAATGGTCAATTCATTGTCCTCCTCAGTATCGAGGTTCAGAAGGATCCTTCCTTTCAGCAAACCTCCTTTCAAAGAGAGGGCTCCGGTCATTCCGGTTTCTTCATCAATGGTAAAAAGAGCTTCAATGGCTGGATGCGGTATGTCATTGGAGGCAAGCAAGGCCATGATAGTTGCAACACCAATACCATTGTCAGCTCCAAGAGTGGTTCCCTTCGCTTTTACCCAATCGGCTTCGATAAACATTTCAATTCCTTGTTGATCGAAATCAAAATTGATGTCGCTGTTTTTTTGATGCACCATATCAAGGTGGCTTTGCAGCACAACCGTCATTTTATCTTCCATCCCTGCTGTTGCGGGCTTTTTGATGATCACGTTCCCTGCGTCATCAACTGAAGTTGGCAATCCGAGTTTTTCACCAAAGTTTTTAATGAATGCAATCACTCTTTCTTCTTTCTTTGATGGCCTGGGCACTGCATTAAGATCGGTGAAGTAATTCCATAATGGTTGGGGCAACAGCTCACGTATTGGTTGGTTCATGTTTTTTTGGTAAATCTATGATTTAAGATTTAAGATGGAAGATTTAAGATTTGAAAAAAAATGCTATCAATACAATATATCCCACAGCCGTTCGTTTTATTTTCCGAGTAATCTATTATGAGTGGATTACATGCCCAGCCCTCAAAAAAAGCTTGGCCAAAATGCCCCAATATTTGGGGCTATTTTTATTTTGAAAGCGGGTATTCCGCATCGACGGGGGAATCCTGTTGATCCACTTCGAAAGCATATTGAGGATCAGCAGGAAATAATTGGTGCGAACTATTTTGTAAGGAATCTATTGGAAAATCAAAGATCATCATCCAACATCGCAACGCCATCTTCTTCATCGGGCATTTCAATTTCCTCGTGACGCATTTTCTTTTCTTTGGCTTTTTTTATCATTAACTCCAGTATGTCTATACACTGGGTAACAGCAACCTCAAAATACTGGCTATGTTTTTTTACAAAATGATCATTGCCTGGAACTTCAAGCCGGATTTCGCAGTAATCATTTTCGGGGTTTGAAGCAGGCCCTTTAAAAAGCACTACGTTTGCGGCAACGATCCTGTCGTCTTTAATTTTATTAATCCTTTCACGAATAAAATCTTCCAAAGATTCACTCGATTTGAACCCAAGAGATTGAATAATGATTTTCATAATTTAGTTTTTCGGTTAGCAGAAATAAGGCGAATCAATAAATTACTTAATTCTAATTACAGACATTTCGAAAGCTGCATCTACTGTTCATCGTAGTAAAGTTCGTTCCTGAAGCTCCCGTTTTCTGAAAGCCTTACGAGATATGCTAATTTGTTAGTTTTTACAACTCTCACAGTTTTGATATCGTAAACAGCAGCGCCATATTTTGTTTTGATCTTCTCAATAACTTCCTTTGAAATATAGTTACTCAACAATGGAGAATATGCGGGCAATGCTTTTTCTTTAACCACGTTCGTTTTGGTTGTTGCGGTTTTATTACTTGCAGAACTTTCCTTTTTTATCTTTCTCTTCATCCCTGGATTGGCGACCGGGGCGGTAGGCGGCACAGAACTCCTGGTAGCAATAGGTGGATTTGGCGCCGGAACTTTGGGAGCCTCGATGGCAACTTCTTCAATCGGTTTAGGTTTAGCTTCCGGTACTATAACAGCACCTCCATTATTTGTGACCGCCGTGGTTGAGGCTGGCACATTGGAACCCGCAGGAGCAGCTGTGGTATATACCGTTCCGCCAGGGCTACTACTTAAAAATACTCCTGGTTCAATATTGGGATTTGGAGCTGTCTGGTTATTCACAGAATTGCTGTTCCCGGAATGACCAGTGATAGTCCCGGGGCTGCCTGCAGGATTGACACCTGAATTACTTCCTAATGCTGGATTGTTGCTTGGCAAATCTTTGTTGGTCGTTGGTGTGCCCTTCGGATCCACCGGTGTATTTTGCGCCACGGCCTGATACCCGGCAAACAATATAATTAAGCAAACGAGGGTTTTTTTCATGATCTTTAATTTGATGTTAGGTAAGATCAAAGAAACAATTCCTATGCCGTGACAGTTATCCTGTTATCGATGAAAAATGAAGAGAGTGTTGGGAAAATATTTGCAGTAGTTGGGGTATGTGTTTGCTAGTTTACCTCTTTATATCCCCATAGATCAAAATAGCTATCTACGTTTTCCAGTTTTCGTATATTAGAGATAGTTATAATAGGCTTTGTGCCGTTCTTTTTAAATACAGTAAAATCCATTACTATCCTGTTGTCAACAATAATGGGTTGTACACCAAGGAAAGAATAATCTTTGATGGTTGGGGTCATGTAGTTGAGGGACCCCAGACATTCTGCAGAAAAAGTAGTTTGTTTATCTGCGTCCGTAAGCTTTGCCTTATATCGAAAACAAAGTTCGTTTTTCGCTGCATAGCCAATGGCATTGGCATTTATAAATTCATATGCTGTAACAGCCTTCAGGGTATCAACTGCATAGGTTTGTTTGACTTTGTCAACCCTGAAACTTTTCTTTTGGATAAAATCATCAATAAAGATTTTTTCCGAAACCTTATTGCTATCAGGAATGTACAAAATAATCATCACCCTGTATTTATCGAATACAACAGCCATTGAATCAGTGTTGCTGTCAGTGCCACCCAAAACACCTAGTTTATACTTTGCAATGCCCGTAAAACCATTTTGTGCGAAACTGTTGCAGCAGATCAGTGATAACGATATGTAGATAAGTATTTGTTTCATGTAAATCTTTCTCCAGGCCGCTTAACCGGTAACCCCTATTAACTGCGATAACTGTAATTTATTGTGTGACAGCGTATAAAGTATGCCAACCGTTTATCAAATTTACAAAGTCTCGGGGTTATATAAGTTTTACATTGTTAAACATAAACAAAACATTATGCTGCAAAAAAAATATTGTATTCATGCTTATGCATTTTCGATTATAGGACAATTTCGACATTGTTCCGATATATTGCTTATTCTACCTAATCTTATGTTCAATATTCAGGGAAAAAAGTTTTACAATTAATAACAGCTGAAACGGACATTGTGATTTTTCGTTGAACATGGAAAATTGTAAGTCAAAATATTAAAAATCAATTGCAGCGCCGCTAACATGAAATACTAAAAAATTATATCAGCATCTCCTCCAACCGGGTATCCCTGGCACAGCAGCACCCTCCCCCTTCCCACTTCATCATCCGTTAATACTTCATTGTAAGCCATCCATATTTTTCCTTTGGTACAGGTTGCAACACAACTGCCGCAACGGCCCGCTTCACAGCTGTAAGGCAATTCAATTTTATTTATTTTGGCTGTTGCTAAAATAGATAAAGGGTGTTGAACTTTCAATAAATACATTTTACTATTGATCGAAATTGATACCATGTGTGCTTCTAAATCCGGCGGTTTTGGTATGATCAACCGCGGCAGCGTAATGAAAGTTTCTTTGAAAATATTATTTGCGGCTATCCGTTCCAGCAAGGTAATATTGATCATCCTCATGTACTCGAATGGGCCGCACATATAAAATAATGCGTGATTTGCGGGAACAATTAAGTATGCATCCAGAAGTTGCTGCAATAACCATTTGCTTAACCTGCTACGATATTCATCCAGGATATAACTGAAGAGAAAATGGATAACAAACTTTTCTTTATATTTTTCCGCTAATATTTGTAGCTGAGCATGAAATATACAATCAGCTTCATTTTTATTGCTGTAAATCAATACCACTTTCGCAGTACTTTCGACCAAAATTGTCTTGATCATCGAGAAACAGGGCGTGATACCACTTCCTGCAGCAAGAAAGAAATACTGCTGAGGTTCATCAATATTTCCAGGTAAAAGAAAAAAACCACTGATGCCTGATGAATAAAGTATATCCCCCACTTTTACATGTGAAATAAGGAAGCGTGAAAATTCTCCGTTGTCAACTTTTTTTACCGTAAAACTGAAGGGTTCATTTATGGCTGATGAAATAGAATACGATCGTCTTCTTTCACCATGCTTAGTATAAAAAACAATTGTGATGAATTGGCCCGGTTTGTACGCCGGATTCCAATCATCCAAAAATGCTACTACAAATGTTTTTGCATTGGAAGTTTCCCGGATGATGCTGACAACCTTTACGCGTTTTATTATCGAAGAAGATTCGTTCATGCGAAAAAATTAGCGATTACGCATCAGGTTTTATGATTTGAAAGCAAATGCCATCGCTGGTAAAGAATGCTTAATTCATATTTTTCATGCGACGATCTTTTCATTCACAACTTTCAAAATCTCCGTTTCCAATGCGATTGCTTTGCTTTCTATTTCTTTTCCTTTCTCAATGATATCAGCCACAAAAATCTTATCCGCATAGTCTGTCGTATTGATCCGAACGTTCATGAATGCACCCATGACAGCCGAGCGGGCACATAAGGCACCAACACCGGCATCAGACACAGAATTTGGATTACCGGTTTCTGCCATCGCTTTTATTAGATCCATGCTGTTGTATGCAGCCTGCATTACTTTAAACGGGATTTCGATTGCATATTTGGTAGCCTCCTGGATGGCGTTGGTACGGATCAATTTTTCTGCGTCATTACTTTTAGGCAAACCAAGAGCAGCTAATATCTGGTTAAATGCACGTGTATCGGCATCCACTAAACGCAGCAATTCATTTTTATATTCTTCTCCTTTTTCTGCCCATGTACCAAATTCGTCCCAGCGTTCATCCCAACCTGTTTTATGTGAAGAAAGATTTGCTACCATGGTTGCAAGAGAAACACCAAGTGAACCAATGTAAGCAGCAATGGAACCTCCTCCAGGCGCAGGGCTTTCACTTGCGGTTTCATCTGCAAAACCCGTCAGCGTCATATTAATCAGCCTGCTGTCTGATTTGTTTGCAAGCATGTATTCAATGATCCTTTCTTCCGGTTTGAATGGCGCCAACTCATCAAGCCCCATAGACTTTACAGCGATCTTGACCAATTCCTGTTCACTGACACCGACAGATCTCTTTTGTTTTCTTAGAAAATATTTTCCTGCATCAGTCATTGCTTTCAAGGGTATTAACCCCACCAGTTCACTGCCTGTAACACGAATGCCACGGGCGTCCGCTTTTTTACAAACCTCGTCAAATGCAATGTGTACAGGTGTAATATTGATATTGGTAAGATTGATCGAAATCTGTGCAACGCCATATTCTTCAATGAACCAACCGATTGCTTTTACCGACTTCAAACTACCAGGAATATTAACAGGTTTACCTTTTTCATCAAGCACGGTTTTGCCGTTTTCTTTTTTCACCCTGCCGGCTTCACGCACATCAAACGCAATTGCATTTGCACGGCGGGTAGACGTTGTGTTTAGGTTCACATTATAAGCAACGAGGAAATCACGGGCACCGATAACCGTAGCACCACGCTTTGCATCAAAAGCTGCTGGCCCATAATCCGGCTTCCAGTCGTGATGCAATATTTTTTTTGCAAAGCCTTCGTACTCACCTGCACGGATCACGGATAGATTGCTGCGTTCTTTGTTTGGTTGAGCTGCCTCGTATAAATAAACAGGCAGGTTGATTTCCTCTCCTACCCTTTTAGCCAATTGTTGTGCATATTTAGCTGTTTCTTCCATCGAGATATTCGCAATAGGAATCAGGGGACAAACATCGGTCGCACCCATACGTGGATGTTCGCCTTTGTGTTTGCTCATATCGATCAGTTCACCTGCTCTTTTTATTGCCAGGAATGCAGCTTCAATAACTTTTCCTGGTTCTCCAACCATTGTAACAACGGTACGGTTTGTTGCTTTGCCTGGATCAACGTTCAGCAAACGAACTCCTTCTATTGATTCTATCTCAGCAGTTATTTGATTAATGATATTCAGATCGATACCTTCTGAAAAATTGGGGACACATTCTATGAGTTGCATACTATGGAGGCTTTTTATTTTTTAATTTATTTGATGATGTGCTTCGTCGTTCCTCTTTGTTGGTAGCTTCAGCGTTGTTGCCAGTAGAGGGGATTATAGGTTCATATCATCCCCGATTAATGTTTTGAAAATGTCCCGGTCGAATCTTTGCTGACAAAATTTCGCTGTGGTTTTGTCTACAACTGTCTTCAGCTTTTTGTTGATCAAATATATAACTACAGAACAAACCAACGGGATTATTCAATAAATATTACCCAGCCATAATTTATGAATTGATAAAGACCCCGTTAATCATTACATTTTCAATCAAATTAGTGCCAAACGCATAAGGCAGATATGCCAACGAAGGTATTTGTTTTGTAAATATCAAATTGGCTTTCTTTCCAACCGTAATGCTACCAAGTTGATCTGCTACTTCCATAGCAAAGGCCCCATTTATTGTAGCGGCATTGATCGCTTCTTCCGGCAGCATTTTCATTTGAATGCAACTTAATGCAATCACAAAATTCATATTGCCACTTGGAGAAGAACCAGGATTGTAATCTGACGCCAGGGCAATCGCAGAACCAGCATCAATCAACTCCCTTGCTGGTTGATAAGCCATACGCAGGAAAAATGCAGCTGTTGGCAAAAGCGTTCCAATGGTTGAAGAGGCTGCAATCTTCCTGATGTCAGACTCCGTCATTGTCTCTAGATGGTCTGCCGATACGGCGTTCAACTTTATGGCAGTATCAATTCCACCAATGCTGTTTAGTTGGTTGATATGAAGCTTCGGTTTTAGTCCGTACGAAGCGCCAGCCTTACAAATTGTTTCCATTTCTGAAGGAGAAAAGAAGCCCGTCTCACAAAAGACATCGATATAATCAGCTAGTTTTTCCCCGGCAATTACCGGTAACATTTCATTGATGATGCTATCGATATAACCCTGGTGGTTTTCTTTAAATTCCAGGGGATAAGTATGAGCAGCCAAAAAAGTTGCTTTAATAGATAGTGATGATCTTTGTTTTAGTTTTTTGATCACTCTGAGCATTTTCATCTCCCCTTCTACCGTAAGCCCATAGCCGCTTTTAATTTCGATAGCAGCAGTACCAAGTTTACTCAACTCTTCTATTCTTTTCCAGGCACTGTTGAAAAGTTCTTCTTCACTTGTTTCATTTAATTTCCTTGCGGAATTTAATATACCGCCACCTTTCGCAGCGATCTCGGCATAACTAACTCCTTTAAGCTTATCGATAAATTCTTCTTCCCTGTTTTTTGCAAACACGATATGCGTATGGCTATCGCACCAGGTTGGTAAAACAAACTGCCCTGCAGCATCTATCAGATGCCCCGGCTGATGCGGAACTTTTATTTCAAGCTCATACATATGGCCGTATTCTGCAATGATGCCATCTTCAATAAGCAAAAATGCATTCTCAATCACAGGAAGCTTTGCGAGCATTTTCCCCCTCAGTAAAACGGAAGTTTCACGAACATTTACAAGTTGTGCAATATTTATTATAAGTGTGGTCATGAATTATTTCCAGTTGATCTTTAGTTTAAATCTTCGTAGTTCTTTTGTAAGGTTGTGGCTTTTATCCTGTGAAGCAGAAAAGAAAAACAAATACAGAGGAGCGGTTACATCTTTTACCTGGATTTCTTTTCCCGAAGCATAATCATAAAATTGCCTGATCGTTTTTGTTCCGGTGACAATGTCTCCTTCTTTATAAATGGTTTTATCAAACCGATAGGATTCTTCATTTGGATCATAGTACCAATAAGCCCATCCCTCATCGCTGATGATCATTTCTTCATCTGGGTTAAAAGCATTTTCCGC
>JBDSBG010000223.1:0-22647 GCA_039921685.1 Ferruginibacter sp. | reverse complement strand
ATGACCATCGCCGGCAATACATCAAAGCCCGGAACAGGATCATTATCGCTGATCTTATAAATACTATCCTTAAATGCTGCGTATAAATAAACACCTTCCAGCTTTGTAAGTTTAACCGATATTTTGAACGGAGATTTGCTTAATACGAGGTCTCCGGTAAATCCCGGGCTGATAGTGTTTCCATCCTGGATGATGCTGATTTCAAACATGCCTTTTTGTGCATGGCAAGTCATTGATAGCTGCAACAATAAAATTATCAGTATGATTCCCCGTGGTTTCATTTTTGTTTTTTATATATTTTCAAATACAGTTTTACCAAATGCCTCAAGGCCTGGATCTCTTGCACCCATCAACAGCAATACAGAATCATTCGTTAGATGAGGCCTTACCGTTTCCAAAAACTTGTTCCTGTCTTCAACAAAGAAAGCCTGTTTACCAAGGGCTTTTATTTCAACAATAAGATCATTGGCTGAGATATCTTTGGTTGCCGTTCCTCCTGCATAAAAGATCTCACTCATCCATATTTCATCTTCCGGCCTCAATACGGCGGCGATCTCATGTATAAAATCATTTTTTAAAAATCTTGTCGGCCCATAACCATGAGGTTGAAACCAGGCAATTACTTTTGGGGCAATAGGCTGACAGGCAGCAATAGACGCCGCACATTTCACAGGGTTGTGTGCATAATCATCAATGATGTAAACACCCTTTTTTATTCCTAAAATTTGATGGCGGCGATATATTCCTTCATAGCTTTTTAATGCAGCAGCGCATGTATTCAAATCTACGCCAATCTGATTAGCAACAGCAACTGCTGCCAGTGCATTCTCCATATTATGTTTACCAACAGTATTCAATGTAAAATCAACGCCATTGATCATAAATGAAATATCAAGTCCCTTTTGCGAGAAATTAACTGCTTTATAACCTGCATCTGAATCTTCAGACAATTCAAAATCCTGTTGAGCTGTTGCTGATAATTGCCTTGCCAGTGCATTCGACCGATTAACAATGAATAAACTTTTTGTATTCTCTTTGAAAGTGGAAAAAATGCTCATCAATTCATCAATCTCCTGGTGGTCCTTATCAATATTCAATAACAAACCAACTTCCGGTTGATATTGCACAATGCTTCCATCGCTTTCATCTGCTTCAATCACGAGCCAATCACCTGAGCCTACCTTAGCATTCCCGATTTTTCCTTCTTTAATGATACTTGTAAGCCCTGCGCCACTGATTATGCTGGGATTGAGGCCTGCGAATTGAAGGATATCAAACAACATCGCTGTGGTAGTGCTTTTGCCAGACGTACCGCCAACTGCAATTGTTCTTTTACTTTTAGCAATCAGAGCCAGCAGTTCACTTCGTTTTATAATAAGAATAGCTAATGACTTTGCTTTTTGAACCTCGGGCACAGTATCTTCAACAGCAGTAGACACAACAACCAGATCCGTTTCAGCCGTAATGCCCTCGCCGTTTTGAAAAAAACATTTTATGCCAGCGGCTTCTAATTTAGTCCTGGTATCATTGGGTTCTCCGGCTAAAAAATAACGGTCGCTGCCACTTACTGCAACACCGCTGCCAGCAAGGTATTGTGCAATCGCACTCATGCCTGTACCTGCAACGCCAATAAAAAAAACATTTTTAAAATCCTGTACTGACGTTATCATTTGTTATTTGTTTCTATTTTAAACGGGTGAGCTTCTGTATTGAAGACTATTTTGCCGAGATCAACCGTTGATGCTTCTGCAAAAGTGAGATATGCGTACTTCAATGTTTCGGCAAAGAAAAAACTTTCCATTGAATTTGACTGTTCAAATGTTCTGACATCTTTCAAAGATGCAAATGCGGTTTCTGTTTTACAATGTTCGAGGATATCATCAGTCATTTTTTTCGCCATCCAGAGATATTCTGTGTGCCCTGTTGCCCTTGATAAATAAAAACAGCTTTCAATGTTTTCGGTCCGTAAAATATAATTAGCATTCAAAATAGAATCGGTTTTGTAATTATATTCTTCAGGTTCCATATTAAACCTTACCCACATATGCATGTTTGCGGCCTGTATATGTTTTGCTGTTTCAACATCGCCAGCATAGGCACAAAGGCCCGCATAAAATGCATCCAGTGCACCATAGGTAGTGGAAGTCTCCTTTCCTGAATTCATATTTACATGCCGCATGAACCAGCCATAATCTGTTTTGTCGATCAGGTATTTTTTTATAGCAGTATTGTGCTTGTCAAAGGCAGTCTTAAAATCCTTGTCAGCAAAGAGTAGCCAGCTTTTGTACAGGTATTCATAATAAGAATCGATATAGCCGCTGATATGTGATTGCCTGCTTATCCATTTACCTGAAATCACATTCAGCTGTTCCCCTACGAGATCAATTTTACTGCGTCTTTTATAAACCTGCATGATCGCCTTCTTAGCCACATTGTAATATTTATTATCGCCAGTCAATTTTGATAGTTTACCAAACTCCAACATTAAGGAACCAATCTCTGCAGGGTTGTTCTTTGCATCCCTTACTTTTCCAGTCTGCAGGTGAACATACCGGTAAGGCATACCTGTAGGCGTATTAAAAGCAGGCATCATTCTGTTTGCAAGATCGGTTGCAAGGCTGAGGAATTTTGGATCTTCGTCGATTTCATAAGCGGTTATGAGGCCTGCCAATATCCTGATGGTTACTTCAAACACCTGTATATCGTTGTCAACGTTAAAATCCAGCTTGCCAAGTATGATATCTTTCGCTTCTTTGGCCTCTTCTGCCAGGCCCAGCATTACAAAAGTATCGAAGGCATCAACCGGCGTCATTAGCATGGAATTTTTGTACCATAATTTCCCGGTCTTTGTCAGTGGTTTCAGGTCATCTGCTTCCCATGCGTATTTTTTATAACCCGCCCAGGCGTGTTTTGCAGCAACTTTTATTTTACTGCACATTTCTGCTTTCATTTCTTTGGTAAATTTCGCAGCCTTTCCTTGTGGGAATGCGGGAGAAAGGCCGGCAAGCAGACAAATAACAAGAACCAGATGGCGTAACTTCATGCTCACAAATTGAGATGCTAATTTACAGGTTAAATATTGTTAGCAGTCATCAATTGCAGATTATATGAATAATCCTTTTGGTATAGTTTAACAGTCACTATAAAACGTTCAGTCAATCAATTACGTTTATTTGCAAATTCAAAAAAACAAACCATGAAATCTTTCCTGATTACCGTTGCCGCAGTTGTTTTATTTGTATCCTGTGCCCAGACCCAGGCCAATAAATTGAAAATTCCGGTAGGCTCAAAAAAGCCAGCTGCCAATGAAGCGGTGGCCACTTTTGCTGAAGGTTGTTTCTGGCATGCAGAGATCGTGTTTCAGAGCCTTGTTGGAGTAAGAGATGCTGTATCTGGTTATGCAGGCGGTACAGATACAAATCCTACATACGAGTCGGTGGCCAGCGGTTCAACAGGCCACACCGAAACAGTAAATGTTTATTATGACCCAACAAAAATTTCATACGAAACACTGGTAGCTGCTTTTTTTGCAAGCATGGATCCAACCACCCTTAACAGGCAGGGAAATGATGCAGGTACGGAATACCGTTCTGCAGCCTTCTATCGCAATGAAAAAGAAAAGCAGATTTTACAGGCTGCCATCAATCGAATCAATGCTTCCAAAAAGTACAGTGCAAAGGTTGTAACCGAACTGGTTCCTTTTACAAAATTTTATCCTGCGGAAGATTACCACCAGGAGTATATTTTGAATCATCCCGACAATTCATACGTGCAGCATGTATCCATTCCCGATTTTACCAAATTCAGGAACGAGTTTAAAGGTCCATTTAAACAATAAAACTTCTTCATAAATGAAAAGGTTGATAGAGGGAAACCTTTATCAACCTTTTTTATTTGTTTATTTAACAGGTTAGCTTTTGTCCAGGGACCTATTAATCTGGCTTCCTAGAAAAAAGCCAAAGGCCATTCCAAGTACAGCACCTACCCCTAACCATAATGATGCTTCACCTACGGCAAACCAGGCAATTGCCAGTGATAATAACGTGCAAAACACCATTGCAGGGGGTATAGCATTTCCCTTTTTTTTCTTATGCGGAACATAATCCTGGTGAGGATGTTTGTGAGGGTCGCGTATTTTCGATTGTGGCATGTTGGGTTTTTGGTTTTAATGATTTGTTGTTATAAAATTTCATCCAGTTCCTTTGTGTAATCGTACTGCAGGTCTTCGTGCAAGGTGGCGATAGCGGCCTTTATTTTTTTTACCTGCGATGAATAGATATTTGAAAGCGCAGTGCTTCTCTCTACTTGCAATCCTGAAGCCTTTACTTTACTGCAAAAATAAATCAGCAGGCTAGCCTCTGTTGTTTTTACATTGCTATATTTAATATAGCGGTTAATGGAACGCAATATCTTTCTCAGGTTTTTTTTGGCAATATAAAAGCTCTTAATATTAAGTTCAAGAAAAGCAAGGTCAATTGCTGTTTTTACGCTGTTTACATAACTGGCTTCATTGCTTTCTTCAAAGAGAAGGTAGGTCAATAATTCCTTATTTTCCTTTTTAAATTTAGCAAGCCTTAAACAGAGCCCCAGTAAAACATGTTGTGGCTGGGAGTCAAGTTCTGTTTTTATGTCTTTTAGTGAAGCAGCTCTCATTAATTCGTTTTGATGATAATATAGTCACAAATTATTAATTAAGTGCGATGCCGCAATAATGTTTTAGCTGAAGCATTGATCGGAGCTGCTGCAAGCCCGCCGGGAGCTTTGGTTGGAATAATAAAAAGATGATTTTTCCCTTTGAAAACGATGTTGAAGCCTGCTGGGAAGATGAATCTTTGCTATCTGTGGAGCATGCAAAAATTCTCTAAACCTGATTTTAAATAAACAGGCGGGGAATTGAAGTTTGGAATAAAAGAAAAAAACCTTCGAATCGAAGGTTTTTCATGTAACAATAACTGTAGTAGTTGGATCTTAAAGCGAGACTTCAAATCTAAAAAGCAGCCGTAAGTTACTTCAATGTAAAAGAAGAACCTGTAGTCTGTTTTATAGTTTATGTGTAGTAAATAATATTGTTTTAAAAAAAACTCATATTATTTGAAAAAGAAAAAGCCTTCATTGTTATCAAGGCACTTTATGAAGCTATCATGTACACAAATAACCAATAAGATTTTTGACAGGATGATGGTTTAGTTCGTTCCTGGTTCAACGAAATGAAAAACCTTCGTTCAGGGTTCGAAAGTTATCAACCATTCTCATTTATGTATGAAAGAGATGAGTATTGCATGTTAGCTATTAAATAACTAACCCCATAAAAAGAAAAAAACCTTCGTTAGGATCGAAGGCTTCTCACAGATTATTAATCTTTCATTGATGATGGATAGTGGTCTTTGGACAGGATAGGAATTCGATACGATAGTGGATTCTAACTTTGGTTCTTTAAAGGATGGAAATTCAATACGATATTGGATCCTTAATTAGTTTTTTCTCAGGATGGAATTTCTAAAACGATATTGGAAAGCAAATTGGTTTAAAACAGGATGGAATTTCTACGAGATATTGGATTCTAAATTGGCTTAATACAGGAAGGAATTTCGAATAAGATATTTGGACAGGTAATTCTTAGGTTCTTGTGTTCTTCAAAAGATATCTTCCGATTACAATACAAAGATAAAATCTCTATCCCCTCTATTTTGTAGCGACCTCATTCAATAATTTGTAGTATTAATTCGACGCATTGAAATTACAGGTAGATACACATTAAAATATTAGCAGAGTTACTAAGTAAATGTTGCAAAAAAGGGTGAAAAAATCACAACGAAAAAGTAATTGAAAAAGTATGTGGGAAGCCGTGAGTTTTAGCACTTACCTGATACTGCCCTGAAGGATATTTGCAGTTGACGTATAATGTTTTTTACAATACCAGTGATTTGCAGCTTGCCAGCTGGAATATTTTTTCTGATCGAAGCGTGTCACTCACAGTTTTTAGTGAATGTTGATATCTCTTTTTTTCGATGAAGTTTGTATTTCAATTTCAGTCTCAGCCACAAATAATTTTATATTCCTTATATCGTCTTCTGAAATTGTATCATTGATGTCTATGAGATGCCTTCTGATCTTATTGTACGTGACTTCGTCTTTGTGATTTTTTTTTAATGAACTCCAGTTGATAAGCGGTTCTAACTGCTTTTTATGATTTTCCATCGCAATTAATTTTGCATAATGTTACGAAAACAATAGCAATTCCAAGCATGAAAAATGAAAATTATTGTAATGGTAACATTGGTGCCAACATAAATATTCTTTTTCGGAGATTATCTGGTTGCATCCCTGGCCCTGTAGTGTTTCATCTATGAAATATGTAACCGCTTTCCTTGGCATTTTCTGCATCGTTGAAACAGCAACAAGCCATGCACAGGAAATAAGTCCCTCACGAATCGATTCCGTCTAAAAGGAAAAAGGAAAGGGACCGGGCTCACTTTATACCAAGCAATGAAGATGATACCTTGTTTGGAACTGCATCAAATAGCAAAGCCTTTAATGCCGCAATTCGAGCTTGAGAATCGGGGCAAGGGTTCTGGCATAAAAATGGAGGCTATTTACCGTTAACAGATTTGAATTACGACTTCCAGGACCTGGATTTCAAAAGAAAAAGTAATATGAAACAAATGCTCAAAATCGCCACTTACCTTTTTGTTATCATTTTTTTTGTAATGGGTAATACTGAAAGATGCCTTGCACAAAATATTATTACCTCTAAAACCGTTTCAGAAAAGATCGCCAATAAAGATTTTGTATTTGTCGCACAATCACTCAGTCCGATGGGTGGAACATTGAGGATACTTAGTTCCCAATACGAAGTAAGCGTGAGTGCTGATAGCGTTATCAGTTATCTCCCTTATTTCGGCAATGCACAACAGGCACCCAGCAACAGTGCAGATGCCGGGATCATTTTTACTTCCACTGAATTCGGTTATAATTATGAAGCTGCGAAGAAAAAGAGTTGGGATGTTAATATCAAATTCAGGGATCAAAAAAACACGACCCAGTTTAATTTTATTATTTACGATGATGGTAATGCATCCCTGAATGTAAATAGTTTGTTACGCGATCCTATTTCTCTCCGGGGGTATATTAAAATGTAAAATCTAAAACATTGAATGTAAAATGAATTAGTAACTATCGTTTTTGGGCAATGGTAGAACTTCATGCGGATTTACAGATAAAGTTACACCGGCTTCGAGAAGTTCATCCTGGCATCCTTATTAACCTTCCAGCTGCGAGGTGTTCCCCTTTTATATTTTACATTTTACTTTTTACATTTACTGGTACTGTATATAAATAGGTTTGGGTGTAAACTTCAACAACTCTTCCGGCGAATACATACTCCATCCCTTTTTGCGGATATCATTCTTATAAAATAGTTTGAATCCTGTAAATTGTACTGGTTCCCTGTAGATATAGCGATCCCAGGTGGATCTCTTCAAAATCTTACTGCCCCATCCATCCATGTCGATCACTACCTGTACTTCGGCTGTCTTTTTGATCTTGTCATAGTTGGTTATCATGCCCTGCGTGAAGCGATGTATCACCAAAACTTTGGGTGGGAGATTATATTTTTTTACTAACCCCGCCAAATAATCAATGGTGAAGTTGATATCAGTATCACTAAAAGATCCGATCCTTGAACCCGGTACTTCCCCGTTCTTCAAAGAAAATTCCGGATCGATACCTAAGTGCACGTTGGGTAATTGCAAGTAAGGCAATAGCTGAGGTACTTCTGCGTTCACGGTGCTATGTGCAACCTGTATATCTAAAAAAACCAGCCCGTTAATTTCTTTCGCCCAGGACATGATGGTATCTATTTGCTTAAAGGGCATGCGCAGCCTGTGCTTGCCATCCCTTCCTGCAGATCCCTGCGCAGTCACAGCTATATAATGAAGGCATGGGATCACCGGCATTGAACTATCGGCAGCCTGCCATTTCGCAACTTCACCCTGTAACTTTTTTAACATGGCATCTTTTGGCAATTCTCCAAGTATCCCCATTTTCTTAGAATATAAATTTCCATAAAAAGCCACGATCCTGTTGTAAGGAAGCAATGCTCCCGGTAAGGGGTAAGGGCCTTTTACCGGCCACCTTCCTTTTGTATCATTGTTTGCCAGGGCCTGCATTTTATTATTGTACTCTGCCGTATCAATCGGGGTTAGTTTTATACTGCTATCGGGTTGTAATGATACAGGAGCCGGTTCGTCCGTCTTTTTGCCTTCAGCCCCAGCCGCCTGTGTATCATTGGCAACCATTGCACTATTTTTAATGTTGGCAGACTGTGATTGATCACAGCCCTGTGCAAAAAAAGAGACGAGAAGCGGCAAAATGTATAACCTGCTTATTGATAAATGTTTTTTCATTGAGAAGAAATTTCAGGGGTAAAATCCTTTTGGTTGTTATAAAACGTTGCGATACCAGATATAATTGTTTTATGGATCGATTGTTTGATTTTGCAAGGAATCTTAGCTCCTCACATTTTAAATTGATTTAATACCGACTGGTCCATTCTTTAAAAAAGTGGATTGATGGATGCTAAATCAGGTGAATTGATTGATTGGTTTAATATGGTAATTTGTTTTACAAGAATTATACCTTTTAAAAATGCTTGCATTGTGGAATCCTAGGGCCACCCTGTTTGAAACAACCGTTAATCCTCAAAACACAGATCGTATAACAATAAGCTTTTTATTGAATTCGATGGTAGCTCCTGCTTTCTTCATGTTCAGTTGTTTGGCAAGAGGCGCATTGGCCGACAAAAAATAAACCTCCTTCCCATCTACGTTCAATTTACCCAGGCCTGCAGCCAGGAAAAATGCACATTCATCACAACTAACCAGGCTGCCGGGCACAGCTGAATCATAAAGTTTGTTACAGTTTATGGTTTGTAAAACGGCAAGCTCTTTTTTATTTTCTTCAAATTGCTTTGCATACATATCTTTTTCGATATGACTCATTGCCCTTGATGTTTCGTATTTATCGCCTGCACTGCTTTTTTCTTCTTCATTTGCAGCGGACTGGGCATTTTGCATGGAATTAGCGGCTGTGATTATCCTTTGTTCGATCAGTAATATCGCTTTTTTATACAGGCTTAGTTTGAGAGACTGTTTTTCCTGGTCGGTCATTTGTGAGGGATAAGTGAATTAAGCAATCAGTAAATGACGCTTTAATGTTTTTGTATCTAAAAGATGGTCTTAAACCTTTCATAATCTGTTCACTACCCACCATACCTCCAATACTTAATTCAACGTCTTTGTCATCCTGCCTATCAGGCTTCCGTTTTGATAAAGCAGCATGCTATATGTTCCTTTTTGTGATTTGTCGGAATTTAATGAGAATGAAAGTTTTTTATTTTCTCCTTTGCTGTATTCAAATTTAATTTTGCAGGAATATATTTTTGTTCCTTCCCTGGTTTCAAAGCGACCCGATTCCCAGGCTGAAGCTTGTAATACTTTGTTATCGGGTTGTAACAGTACCACTACAACTTCTGTATTGTTGAATTGGCTGAGGTTGTTCTTCACATAAAATGAACCTACAAATTTATCAACCTGTAAGGCTTTGAATGTTTCCTGTTCCTTATCACCATCAACCATCATTGCAGTAAGGCGCATATCCGATGTTGTGAATGCTGATGTTGGATTGAAAGCCCCGGACGTTGCCGCTATCTTTCCCTGTGGTTCCTTATTCTCATAAACAACCTGTTTTGAATTTTGCAGACCGGGGTCCTTTGGAACAGCGGTAAGCTGTTGAAGCACCTCATGCAATCTCCTGTTTTCAGTTTCAACATCACTGTTCTTATTGCGAAGCTGGTCTATTTTTTTTTGAAGGTCTCCTATCTTTTGTTTGGCAAGATCGAGATCCTCCTTTTTAGCAGGGTTTTTTAAAATAACAGCGATCTCATTGCGAAGTTTATAAAATTCGCTCAGTTTAATATCAAGATCATCTTTCAATGAATCAGCATGTGACCATGTAGAATCAAGCGTGCCAAGGTTTGTGATGGTTGCTTCATAGATCTTTTTCAGCGAATCACGGGTAGCGTTAGTAGCAGCTGTGGAATCTTTTACAATAAAGACAGTGCCTTGTTTTTCCTTAGTAAAATTGTTGAAATTATAACCCCAGGTCCATAATAGAGCGCAAGACACCAGGATCAGCAACACAGAAACAACCAGTAATAAAATTGATTTTGAGTCTTTCATGAATTTTGCTGATAATATCCGCTTGCGATTTTCCTTATCACAATTATTTTGAAACGCTTTGATTCACATAGGCACTTATCCAGCCAACCTGGCCATTTTTAACCAGGAAGAATTGTTTCTTCTCATACACACCCTCAAACTGGCGCATGATTTTTAATAAGAGCGCCGTACCTGCCATTAATGAACGTTGATCAAAAACCTTGTTTACTTTTTTTACTTCTGATCCGATTGCGGTTTTGTCCAGGGTGGGATCAGTTATCTTTTTTAAGATCGCTGAATCTGTTAATGAACTATAATTGCTTATCAATTTTTCACTAAACTTTTCAACTTCATCATAGGTAACAAGCACAACCGGGTTGTCGATCATTTCCGGCAACATCAAAGTAGCTACTGACCAGGCGATACCTCCGCTGAAAGCAATATTGTCACTCATATTGTAAGCACCGCTGAGATTAACCTGGTACACGATCTGGTCGTTGGCTTCTCCTGACAAGACCCGGAATAATTGTTTGTCGAAATTGCTGATACTTTTATCATCTGCAACACGCTTGTCGGTTGCATTGGCCACGCTTTTTGTGCCCCAGGAAAGCTCAAATAATTTTATATTTTTCGTATTTCCATTGGGAAAATAACCTCCTTTAGTATTACCGCTCCCTATGTCAATCAGAAAAGTTGTGAACCTTCTTGATTCTGGTACGATTCCCAAGTGGGAGAGCCTCGCCTCTTCAGCAGCGTCAACCACTTTTAGTTCACGTTGCGGATCTTTGATCATTAGTTTGAAGGAATCACCGAGGTTTTTGACCCAGCTCATTTTATCTTCTTTTTCAGCAAGGGCTTTTACACCACTGCTCACTACGGTGAAGATCCTGTCTGCAGGAATGTTATAACTGGTCAATGCTGTATTATACAAACCGTAAAGCCCGGTTAAAGTAGCCTGGAATGTAGGCTGCGTAAAAGAAATAAAATCTGTGTTTACAGACGTATCCTTTAAGACATTGAAATTGGCATTTTTTGCAAGGTTCTTACCAATTTCAAGCAGGCTCATCTTTACACCCTTTGATCCCACTTCTATCCCGGCATATACAGTAGAATTGCTAAATTTTAATGTTAGCTTGTTATTTTGGCCTGTACTAAAAAAAGTAAATAAGCAGGTAGCGATAGCCGTTAGCAGAGCCCGCTTTGGTTGAACAGGTAACATCATATAGGTTATTAAAGTAGATAAAATTACTTAATAAATCAGCGGCGATAGCGGGTACTGTGAATATGTGGGAAAGTTGTGAAGAGTAGTCATTTTTGAATGCTGGGTTCTGGTTGTGCAACTCAGCTTTCCGGCTCAGAAAAAATGTTCAACCTTCATCGCTCAACCTGCAATATTCAAGGATAATTCAGTAGTTGCCTGAAACCATGAATATTGCAGGTCGATTATTGAACATTTCTTCAAAATAACAACTGCCTTTCGATCAGAGAAGCACCACTTTCTCCATCACATCTCCTCCCCTGATCTCATCAATCACATCCAATCCTTCAACAATTCTCCCGAAACAGGTATGAACACCGTCGAGGTGTTGTACTCCCTGGCGGTTGTGGCAAATAAAGAATTGTGATCCGCCGGTGTTCGGGCCGCGGTGGGCCATCGACATTACCCCACGGTCATGGAATTGTTTGGGAGCTTTTGTTTCGCAATTGATGGTATAACCAGGACCGCCGGCGCCGGTGCCAAGCGGACATCCTCCCTGGATCATAAAATTTGGAATAACACGGTGAAATGCAAGTCCGTTGTAAAAGCCTTTATTGATTAAAGTTTTAAAGTTCTCTACGGCAATCGGGGTTGCATCGTCGTATAATTCAAATGTCATTACACCTTTGTTGGTATGGATCTGGCCTTTGGTAAGGGTTGTTTCGCTCATCGTATTTTTTTTAGAGCGCAAAAGTAAAGAATAACAAACACAAAGAATAAGAAATGCGGGATATAAAATAGGGAATAAGAAAGTGCATCAGGTAATAATACCCTCAGTTTCTTATCCCCTATCGTTTATTTGCCATTTCTTATTTCACTGCCAACAGGTCCACCATGTCAATCACAGGTGGTTTCGACAAAAGCGCATCTGCATTCGCCATTAAAGCAGCCGCAATTTTTCCATTAAGATGGGCTTGCCTTCCATCTTCGCCATTAAACGTATCGAAAATGCCAAATGTGGATGGCCCGAGCTTAAGTGCATACCAGGAAACGGTTTCTGTTTCTTCCTGCGCCAATGCAAGTGCAGACTTAAGGAATTCTTCAACCTCGTTTTCTTTGCCGGGCTTTGCATCTACACGGGCAAGAATTGCATACTTTACCATGATACTAAAATTTAAAGATGAATGAATATGGATGATCTACGAAAACAAATTGTTTACTGTTTTGTTTGACAAATTATTTAATCTCAACATTAGCCGATGAAATACTTCAGATCCTTACCAGGCCTGCATGACCTCACCTTGAAAGGATTCCATTGACTGAAGCAAATTTATCCGCACAACAATAATTTAAGTATAAAAAATTCGTCTTCCTCAGATACTCCTTTTCCTCCCTCACTGTTTGCGAGGGAGAAAATAGCCGCCCAAAAATGAGACCAATGATTAATTTGGTATAAATAACTAGAGAAGATGAGATCCTAAATGAAATTCCGTCATACACTGTTGCGTTTTTTTAAATTCCGCATTTATCTTTATTATTACATATGAACAAAAACCGCCTGGAAGCATTCAGCGATGGTGTGATCGCCATCATCATTACCATCATGGTTCTTGAAATGAAGGTGCCACATAGCGCCAATCTTGAATCACTCAAGGAACTCATTCCCGTTTTCATAAGTTATGTATTAAGCTTCGTGTATGTGGCCATTTACTGGAACAACCATCACCATATGTTGCATGCAACCAGGCAAGTGAACGGGCTGGTACTTTGGGAGAATGTCCACTTGTTGTTCTGGCTCTCATTGATCCCTTTTACAAGCGGATGGATGGGAGAAAATCATTTCGCTAAATGGCCTGTGATTTTATACGGTGTAAATCTCCTGATGTGTGCGATAGCCTATTCAATACTTGCCGTGGGCCTGGGTAAATTGCATGGAAAAGACTCTACACTCGCCAGGGCATTGGGAAAAGATTACAAAGGAAAATTATCGATCGTGATTTATATTCTTGGCCTTGTATCAGCATTTTTTGATTCAAGGATCGCATTTGTTTTATACGTGGTTGTAGCCTGTATATGGTTCATTCCTGATAAACGAATAGAGCGGGTTATTATTGAAGAACAGGTAGTAGGAAATAAGGAATAAGGAATGAAAAATAAGGAATGAAAATAAGGAATAAGAAAGTACATTCCTTTCAAAATTGTTTAACTTTCTTATTCCTTATTAATTATTTCTCATTCCTTATTTGCTTCCCAGGTAAGCCATTTGGCCCAAATGATAAGCCTGGTGGGCGGTTCGGTTCAGGATAATATTAAGTTTATTTCGATGTGGTTCCTTTTTAAAATCTTCGTCTGAAACTGCACTGTGTTTTTCAAACCATGCAGCAGCAGGCATTGCATCTATCTTACTGTAAAGCGATGCATTTATTTCATTCCAATATGCACGCAATTGTGGGAGGGTTGGCGTTTGTTGCCCTGATTTATCAGGCGATCTCAGGAAAATTTCATCCAGCTCCGGATGCATTAATTCCCCAAAACCAAGGAATTTAAATAAGCTATCATTCACTGCCGTTAGATGTCCCAATAAATAAGTACCGGTATTTCTTCCCGGGGCAGTTTCCCGGGCCAATTGTTTATCGGAAAGGCTGGCTAACAATTCATCCATTTTTTGATTCTGTGTTTTCCAGGAAGAAATAGACATTTTTACAAATAAATCAGGGGTCATTGTGGGAGTTTTGTCTTTGAAAAAAATGTTCAAGTATTCAACAAACAATATTCAATGTCAGGGAAATAAAACGGATGTTTTGAAAATGTGGAGTTGCAAAAAGAAATTCATACAAGTGAAAATATTAATGAAGGAACTCAGTCGCTCCGGTGCATTGCTCATTGAGAATGGAACTTAGCATATTAAAATTTTTCAAACACAATGATCAACATTTTCAGGAAGACCTATTTCGCATAAAATTTAATTCCATTAATATACTGCTGCTGCATCCCGGTTTTTCTTGCACCACGGTATTCGGGGCGATCGTAGGATGAATAATAAGTGAATGAGACATTGCCGATACTCTTAACCTTTCCGGCAAAAAGCTTATCATCATAGGTGGTATAGTATGCGATGGTTGTGATGCCAACTGTTCTTAATCTCCCACGGAAAGCTTCATTATCAAATGATGTATAATATCCAAGTTCGAGCCCCCCGATCCTGCTAATCTTACCCTTAAAAGCTTTGTCTTCAAATGCCTGGTAATAACTGATCATCACCGAGCCGATGCTTTTTATCTTGCCTCTTAGTGATTCTTCATCATAAGAAGCATAATAGGTAATGGGCGTTTTACCTATATATTTTACTTTGCCACGAAATGCTTCATTGTCATTTTGGGAAAAATATTCAACACGGCCAGTGTATGGATCGAGCCGGTCGGTATAATCCCCATAGTTATCAGTTCTCAGGTTGTAAGGAGGCAATCCAAACTTAACATCGCTGCCATCATCAGACAGGTTCATGATCACACCATCATCGATGTTTATTGAAAAAGATTCAACTGCTCCGCTGTTTGCCAAAGTAATTTTGGATATCTGGGCTGAGGCCTTCAAAAATAAAAAGCTAACTGCAAGGCTTAATAATATTTTTTTCATGATATCTGTTTAATCAGGTTTGAGAAATTCGCTATGCTACTAACCGGATATTCTAAATTAAGGTCATTATTCATAGTACCGAAAGGTATGACTTAAAAGCGAGATATGGAAACCTCATTTAGCCCAAAGTCACCTCTCCGGCAACCCCGTAAACCGCTTCTTTTCTTCCAGATGAAAATGATTGGGTGGGCATTGTGTCTAGTTTGCTTCCAGTTTTTTACGAAGCTTTTTTGTGAGCACAAAATTCTTCGTGGGGTCATTGCAGTAATCAAGCACTGTTTTAACTGCGCTGGCTTCTATCAGCGGCAGATTGGATGCAAGCGTTTTATTTTCAAGACAAAATTTTACCATAGCAGGAATAAGCAGCGACATGATCTCCCTGTTATCTCTCAATTCAAGAATCACCCCACGCAGTTCGAAATGATAATCCGTGGCGCCTTTTGTCCAGTTTACCAAAAACAGGAAAGCCTTGTTCCGGTCACTGTCATCTTTTTTATAGGGGGTGGTCAGCAAAAATTTTACAGCGTTCATTGCCATGGGCTCTGCATTCACATAATCTGCAGGTTTTTCGAGCTTTATTTCTCCATATGGATAAACGGACTGGGAAAATGAGCACTGAGTAAAAAGCAGCAGTAATAATGAGGCAATAATATTTTTCATAATTATATTCGGCGCTTACGCCAATGCGAAAGTAATGATAATTCTGAAGTCCGGCGACGGTACAATTTTTGGTTTGATATCTTCGTATCCCCTTGTTTCAGAAAATGCATGAAGTGTTTGAAACACAGAGACACGAAGACACAGAGACACAGGTAATGAAAAGAATAATATCACGTTAAAGCATAACGACAAATTCAATTACAAATGTGGTCTGCCAACATGTAAAAATTTAAGGCTGTTCGGGCAAGAAATGCTGACAATGGAAGCGGATGAAAATATATTTATTTGTTACAGTCACCTATCAAAAATACGATGTAATCTTTGTCTTTGCTTTGTGATGTGTCAACGCTAACCAGGTTTCGGCCCGTATTGATTATCCTTCCACCTACCTTCCCTGGTGTTCTTTCCTCGTAAGTAAGAAAAAATGTATCCAGGTGTTGTCCGTACACACCATAAAACCAATCTGAAGATTCAGATTTATCAGGTGTCCAGCTTATTTCAAAATTTTTATTTTTCCTTAAACGTATGCGTGCCCTGCCCGAATTTCCCTCATAACAACCTTTGAGTATTGTCTTGCTTTCAAGGTTTTCCGAATCAAGTTTTATAGGGCTGAAATAATATAGGATTGCAGATAATACAATGAGCGCAGGCGTGTAGAATATCCATCTCAATTTCACCTTCCCTTTTGACTTTTTTCTGCGAACATTGATCTTATAAACCTGGTAACCGAATACCACAAAAAGGCTGATATAAACGATTTTTTTTATGATCTCGTAGGAGAATCCGGGTCCGAAACGTTCAAGGTGATAATAGAAAATACTTAAGAAGAAATAAAGGGCACTGAGTACAATTGCAAGCAATAACTCTTTTCGAAATTTAGGGTGCTTCATAATAATGACTCGGGTCTGGAAGGGATCCTTTTAAATTCGTTATGGCAAAATGTGAATGTATATTAAATAACTTAAAAAAGATTGATTTTAATTATTAAGATTAAACGCCCCCGGCTGTTTTTTATTTCACGAGAACAAGGTAACCCCAGGGCGGAAGGCTTATCTCATTATCAGCTTTCAATTCGTAGGCCCTGTCGGTAAATAACTCTGTATATTTCCCCTGCTGCTGTTTTGAATTCAGTTTCACGGTCGTTGGCTTGTCACTAAAATTAATAACAGGGATTACATTATGGCCATTCTTCTCACGGGAAAAGGAAATTACCTGTTCGGGTTTATCATTAAATATCCTGGTCATTTCCCCACCCCAACTGCCGTTCCACAAAGCCTGGTTGCTGTGTTTTAAATCAAATAGTTTTTTATAGATATCAAAAAAAGGATGTTGCTTCCAGGTAATTGTGTCTTTATCAAAAAAAGCCAATGATCGGTCTAACCCAGCTTCCTGCCCGCTATATACAAGGGGCATGCCATTGACAGTGCCGGCAAGCACCATGCAGGCTGGCAAGCTTTCCCCAAAATTTGAATATTGATTTCCTTCCCATGAATTCTTATCATGGTTGTCAGTAAAAGTCATCCTGTAACCGTCACGTGGAAAAGTACTGACATCATGAGCCATGTATTCAACCAGTCCGCTAATCGTTTTTTTACCGGTGCTAACATCACGCATTCTTTCCCACAGGCTCCATGAATAGGTCATGTCGAAAGCCTTTTTATGCAGGTCCCTCGATTCCCATTCGGCAAGCATGAAAACCGGTTTAATCCTGTCAAGTTCTTTTCTCACATTGTCCCAAAAATCCACCGGGATAAATCCGGCCACATCGCAACGATAACCATCAATATCCGTTTCTTTTACCCAATATTTCAAAACATCCGTCATGTATTTGCGAAGGCCGGGGTGATCATAATCAAAATCGATGATATCTTCCCAATCGTACCAGGGCGTGGGTTGAAAATTTCCTTCTGCTGTTTTCGTGTACCATTCCGGGTGCTGTGATACCAGCGGGTTATCCCAGGCGGAATGATTGGCCACCCAGTCGACGATCACACGCATGCCCAGTGAATGAATTTTATTTACAAGATGTTTGAAATCCTCCTTTGAACCTAATTCTTTGTTTATGCCATAATAATCTTTCACAGAATAATAGCTTCCCATTTTGCCTTTCCTGTTCTTCTCACCAATGGGATTGACCGGCATGAGCCAGATGATGTCAATGCCCATTTTTTTTAACCTAGGCAGATGTGATTCAAATGCCCTGAAGGTACCTTCGCTTGTGTATTGCCGTAAGTTTACTTCATAAATTGTTGCATTCTTGCTCCATTCAGGGTGTTTTAGCTCCACATATTTTTTCGGCATGTATGCGGCGGCGTTTGTTGATATCGTCTTTTTATCCTGCGCCATGGTTACCATGTTAAGAAAGGTCAATGCTGGCAGAAACAAGGATCTTGTAAAATAACGTTTCAGCATAGTTAAATTTAGTCAGATTAAGGACTACTATGAAGGTAATAGAAATTGAGAATAATCCTTTATCGAAAATCAATGCTGCGTATTGCAGAAGGCAATTGGTTATTTTAGGTGAGCGGCGATGCCTGAACAAATTTCTCATATGGCATCGTTTTAGTACGCGGGGTTTTGCATCTTAACTTTCCGGGCTCAAGTTATACGCTTCAGCTCAATTCAAAAAAAAAGGGCCAGGATAAAAATCCAGCCCCGGTTTGAAATCCAATATCCTATGAAAAACCGAAGTAAAAGTATAGGTAATTTGATACGGATCATAAGGTAAAACCAAATACGGGGTAAAAATGGCGGAAATAGGGTGAAAACACGGTGAATGGGTATGGGAAAAGCTTCAGTTATACAGGTAAAGAAGCAGATCCCACTACATACTTAAGCATCTATTTTGCAGGAGCGTCGCAATCGATTATACAAGATGAAAGGAGTCTGCCAGGTAAAGTATCAATAACCAGGCAGCAGGCAATTGTTTCCGCTCCCCAATACCTGGTCCACGATAACCGATCTAAGTTCATTCGTTTTTTCCAATAACTGCGTCATAGTTAGCGGTCAATTCTATTCCCGTCTTTTATGGTCTGCTTCGTCAAGTCCACGAACCTTGACTATCATTTTTTCTGTTTTTTTATTGTCGCTAAAACATGGTCAAGTTGGTTGAATCTGCTTTCCCAAATTTTTCTGAATTGCTCGAGCCACTTGTCCAGTTCTTTCATCTTGTTAGTATCTAATTTGTAATATATTTCCCGTCCTGCTTGTTCCTGTTTTACAAGTTGGCATTCTGTGAGTATTCGTATATGCTTCGAAACAGCTTGCCTTGTCATATCGAAATGGTTAGCCAATGCATTCGGCGTCATTGCATTTAATGCAATTAAGGTAATAATTGCCCGTCGTGTTGGGTCTGCAATCGCCTGAAATATGTCTCTTCTCATCATATGTTTTTTATGAAACTAATAGGTTGCAAATTTATGGGCAACTATCTGGTTTCTAAAATATATTTTTTCACACAATTTATACCTGCTGTGGGATTATTTGAAAATTGTCTTTTTGATTAAGTTTTCTAGCATTCAGGTGATAGGTGAGTAAAAAATGGTCGTCGCAAATGCCATTGACGATTTACTTGCATTAATATAGATGTATCATCATTACCTTGCCGATTTTCATTACCAGGCATTGTTTAAATACGTGAGTGTGTACATCAAAGCAGTTTTTTGGGAACAGCCGTATATTCAAGCTGTTCACGAACAGTGACGGGCAACTGCTGAAAATATCAATGCTTCGTCCTGGCGGTTCGTGGATTTCTTAATTTCAGTCAGAAAGTTTATAAATCAATTCTTCTATTTCCGTTTGCCGTGCATTGGCAAAGCCGTTATCTGCTCCTACTTTTATAAAATCAGCTTTTTCTAAAACCCTTTGTGAACCAAAATTGTCAAAGGCAACCCGTCCGAAAATTGGCCTATTGTTTTCAATTTTCAAAAACAATTTGAGTACTTCTGTAGCAATGCCCCTGCCCCAATATTCTTTATCAATCCAATAGGTAATTTCGTTGTCTGTTCCCATAACAAATTTAGAAATGCTGCCCACAATTTTATTTTCAACCCTTATTGTTCGCATATTTATTGTTGGCTCGGTTAAAAACCGGGAATACTTTTCAATGTAAGCGGCTTTGTCACTGGGATCCTTTGAAGTGAAAGCTGCCAGGTAATTCCCTTCATTGTCAAGCTGAAATAGAAACAGTATTTCCAGGTCTTCTTTCTCCGTACTTGTCAGAGTAATATTATAGTCTCCCAGCATTTTTAAATCTATTATTTCATTGTCAATTTACATTTACCACGCTGTAATAACGGCAAAGGACAGTTGCTTCTAACCGCCAACCTGCTATTAAATCAGGTCAGGATCCTATGACGATGCTCACTACTTACTTAGCTCTCATTTTTTAAATCTCTGATTCACTTTATGAATGCCATTTAAATGCCGTACGATCGCCAGACGAACATTTGTCCGAGATGTTTTTTTGAGAATGAAAATCCCTTACTGAACCAATGCTATTCTCCAGCCACAAATCCATTTAAAAATTCTTCAAGATCATCATGGTACTCGTCCAACAAATTAGCAGCTGTATAGGTGAGCAATTGAGTTGTCCCCTTTTTTGACGAATAATAGTATCCAAAATAAATGAATTTTATTCCAGTGATCATCCCAGTCATCTGCATCATGAGGACAGGTTTTCCGTTCACTTTGCGATACTCTTTTTTAACTATGCTGATATCCGGCGAAACTTCCCTTGCATTATTGAGTGCGGCAGCTTCAAGGGCACTCATCGGGACTTCAATCTTTTCTGTAATAAGCAGGCCGTAGGCATCTTTTTCCCTCAAACTAAATTAAAACTCTGAAGCCTCCCCTTCTTTACTTTTTTCGAAACTCCATTTTTGGGGGTTGATATAAACGCCGCAAGCGATCTTGTTGCTTTTTACCATAAAGGATGATCCGGCATTTTTTGTAAAATTTATTTTATTCGTATCAACTTTTATTGAACCGCCACCTGCTTGCGATCTTTTTTCGTTAGTATATTTCCAGGTACCATCCGCATTTAATATTACTTCATCTCCGTTGCTTGTTAACGCTTTCTGTTGGGCATTGATTGAAAGCGAAACCGTCAAAAGAAAGAATAAAAAAATAGAAGTCTTTTTCATATCTGCCTGATTTTAATTTTTACCATTCTTAAAATAATCACATTAAATAAAGAAATATTAATGTTACTGCCAAATAAATCCGGGACGAGGTAAGAATATCAGGTTCGGCATTGAATACTCTATTATACATTAAACTGGCGTAAATGATGGTCCATATGCATCCAGGCAAATTTCCCCCATTCCTCCGTGTTTAATGATCCCAATAATGGTTGTCTTGCAGTCATTGGTTTATCATGCACCGGGAATCGTTGGATCGTTTCAACGAAACGTTGTTTTTGTTTTTCAAATTCATTTTCATTGACCAGTCCTTTTGTATTGTTAAGCACAGGTCCTTTTAAATTCCCTGGGAATGATGTCAAAATATTCAGAGTAATAAATTTTATCAGCCTTTCCCTAAGGTTTGGTTCTTTGAATTTACTTGTTTCCTCTAAAATAATTCTATTGCAAACATTGCAGTGAAAAAGCATCTCAGTAACATTCATCGATCCCCATCGCCTGGCGGAATCAATTTCTAATTTCATCGCCCGGTCAATCAACCCGACCGCAGCATCTGTATCTAACAGCGTTCTGGTCATTTTATTTCGTCCTGTTAATAATGAAGCTACTCTCCTGTTTTGTGAAGCCAACTTTGGGGTAATATTCCATGGCTGTGGGAACAGATAACAATAATAGCATCGATTGTTCCCCGACTTTTTCCCTGGTGAGCCTGATCAACTTTTTTCCAATGCCCGCTTTTTTATACCCCGGGTGCACGGCAAGATCTGCAAGATAAGTGCTCCAAACCCAATCCGTGATGCAACGGGAAACAGCAACAAGTACTTCATTGTCCCAGGCAGTAACGACGAGATTCGAATTTTCAAACATTGCTTTTATCCTTGCTGCATCATTTGTTGGTCGTGGTAAACCTGAACTATTGTAAAGGTCAATTATTTGTTCGGCCGTAGGTATGATGTCAAACCTATATGTTATTTCCATAGTGCAATTTATTAAAAGGTTCCTTTTACATAAACTAAACATTCATGTATTTAACTTTGTTCATTCGCATACAATGATACATTAGCTACTAAACAACGACAAGGTTTCTTCATCTCCCGGGAAATTAAATGCCCTGGTAAATTTCAATCCTATTTTCTCAAGCAGTTTAATTGACCTGGTATTTGAAGGGACGGTAATAGCGAAAATGTTTGGCAGTTTCAAAACATCCTTTGCATAATCCATTGTGGCCTTTGCTATTTCGAAAGCAAAATCTTTGCCCGTAAATTCAGGCAAAAATGCGAAACCAATATCAGGATTTTCCAGGTTTTCTCTTTTGATGATCCCACACATTCCTATAGCTCTTTTGTTGTTTTTTATTTCCACCAATGCTAAACCGAAGCCATTCAACTTATAACTTTTCAATGGGCCATTCTTAAGATATTCTTTTGCATCTGCCGTTGTTTTAACGTTCCTGTCACCGATAAACTCAATCCAGCCTGGCGTATTCAACAATTCCATGATGAATGCGCTATCCCGGAGCGTAAATTCACGAAGTGAGAGCCTTTCCGTTTCTAAAATATATGTTGTTTTTTTGAGCATGCGTCATGGTTTTTTTAATCGCCACATGTTGATAATTTGGTACCACCAATAAACATCATAAAGGTTTCAACGCAAAATGAATCCAGGCTATGAAAATCTATCCCTATTTTATCATCCTCGCCCCGGAAGCTGCCTGCTGTCATCATCAATTTCGCTTGCTGGCCCTGTCTTTTTGCCAAAGACAGAGCGCCAGTTAAACAATAAGACAATCATAATT
>JBDSBG010000222.1:0-35980 GCA_039921685.1 Ferruginibacter sp. | reverse complement strand
CTTCATACAATTGAATATAAAAATCCATTTCACGCATCAGCTTTGAAAAGGCCAGTGCACAATGGCCAGCACCAATTATATGAAGCCTGTTTTTATATCCTGTTTTCTCCACCAGCAAAAAATCATCTTCATTAAATTCCAATTGATAATTTGCAGGAGGTATATCCGTGGAGAAAGTGAGAGCCGCTTTTGTCAGTCTTAAACTACCATTCTTATTATTGCGCAATGAATCCACCAGGGCATTTATGTGGCGGAGGTCTTCTCTTTGTATATGATATAAAAAAATCGTTTGCTCTCCCGAACAGATCATACCGCTTTGATTTTTTGATACATCTTTATCATGAACCTGTTTGTAAATCGCTGCAGCTGGAGAAGCTGACTTTAATTGGGACTTCGCCATTTCTACAAACTTATGCTCCATGATCCCACCGCCGATTGAACCAAAAAAGTGGCCGTCTGCTGCAACCGCCATACTAAATCCCTGGCGGCCCGGCGAGCTGCCTTCGCTTTTCAGCACATACAGCATCACAACATTTATTGAGGATGATTGTTTGTCAGATATAAATTGCCAAACATTCATATTACTTCTTCCTGTTTTCTAAAATCTTCTTGAATGAGCGGCCGCGTATTTCTTCTAATGTTAAACCGGTTACCAAAACTTCTTCTTCAGTGATGGCGCCACTGTTGAGTGCCCTTAAAAAATAATTAAGTAAGCCCTGCCCCGTTGCTGCATCATCAAAAACATCACCTATTAAAGTTGCCCTTGCTGCTTTTTCTACAAATGTTTTTAATCGTTCAACGGCATCATCATAGCTTTCCAGGAAGAAGGCAAAAACTGCTGTATAACGCATGGGCAATTGCGCAGGATTGAGGTCCCAGCCCTGGTAAAATCCATTCCATAATGAATGACGAATATGATTGTACCCTTTCTTCCATGCCCGGTGAACAACATCCCGGTTTTCCTGCAATTGTTCTTCAGTCATATTATCAGCCCGGTTTGGCCCAATGGGCATTGTATTGGTTGCACCATCCGACAACCAAATGCCAGTATGTGCTAAAGCAACCTTCGTCATATGATGTGCAAAGTCGCAAACAGGATGATCCATTTCCTGGTAACGGGCAGTGATACTACAGGACGCCGTATAATCGTAGGTTCCAAAATGCATCGCAATACAACGTCCCTTGCTTGCTTTTACAAAACGGTACAATGGATTTGTTCCATCTTTATCCATGATGGCCTGCGTAGTTTCAACCATCATTTCCATTTGTAACTTTCCGTTCCCAAGGTTTAGTTCATCCTCCAGGATTTCGAAAAAACCAACGAGTGTGCTTACCTGCTCAGGAATAGTAACCTTGGGAAGCATCACAATAAAATTAGCAGGAAGTTTTCCTTTTGTTTCTTTTGCCAGTGTTGTTACAAAGATCTCCAGGGTTCTCAATCCTCTCTCTTTCATTTCTTCGGTAAATGGTTTTATCCTTATACCAATGAATGGAGGCAAGGTGCCTGCTTTCATTCCCTTAGCCACTTCGATTGCAGCTTGTACTGCCGTTGCATCTTCTTCTTCATTACTGCGGTTACCGTAACCATCTTCGAAATCAATCCTGAAATCTTCAATCGCCTCCGCCGTCAATTTATTGATCACCTTATTGTAAACCTGGTAAGATAAATGTGCTGGATGCTTTTTTCTTTTATCGGCGGGAGATGAAGTGTAGTCACTGTAAACTTCGTATGCCGATTGGTGTGAGTTTATCCTCTCAATACCTTCAAGGCCAAATATTTTTCCGAAACTTACAAAATCAGGCGCATAAGCATGAAATGTTTCCAGTGCTCTTTGTCCTAAAACCTTTGCAGAATCAGATTTAAAGAGGTTTGCACCACCATACACCGTGTGCACAGCCTGGCGGTCGGGTTTGTCGCCCGGATATACTTTCTGAAAAGAAGTGTTTGCTTTTTTTAATTTGTCGAAAAGTTGTTTTCTTTTTTTGGAAGGAATTGTTGAACTCATTGTAAGTATTTTTTTAATCAAGCTGTTAGCTATAAGCTATAATTTTTTTTGTATTTAATTCTTTCCGGCCTTTTGCATTTCACTTTGCGTCTTTACCACCTGGTTGAATATCTGTTGTGATGAGCCTGGAAACTAACTGCCCCTATAGGTCGAATATCCAAAAGGATTGATCAGCAAGGGTACATGATAATGTGCATCATCAAAAACAGTGAATTGTATTTCCACTTCAGGATAAAATCCCCTTATATTGTTTTTAATAAAATAATTTTCCGTTTCAAAAACCATTTTATAATTACCGGGTTTTAGATTCCTGTTTGGTGGCAGCAGATCGGGGATTCGCCCATCTGCATTTGTTACTCCCTGTGTGATGGTTTGCCAATGGCCATCGATAACTGGCTTTTTCAATCTTATCGTTATATTTTCGCCGGGGCTACCCACCGAAGTATCCAACACATGCGTTGTAACCTGGCTAACTTTAATTGATTGCCAATCTCCTTCTGCAATCATTTTTTTCAATCGGAGGACGCTGATCTTATGTTGCTCACCCATAGCGACATTCAGTTCTTCATCTTTGGTATTTGTTATCCTGTCGAGTAATAAGCGAAGCATCTCCGCCGCAGATTTGCCTGTTGCACAAACAATAAAAATAAACCCGAATTTGGATTCATACTCAGCATTTGCATGGGCCAGTTCTTCAATAAGACTTTGCGATGCAGCATTCATTGCTGCCTGTTCATTTGCAGCAAACTGATGGGTAGCTGCAAATTTTTCTGCCAGCGATTTTGTATCTCCAATTTTTGGATGATGTGTAAATGCCTCCAGCCAATCTCTATCAGTACATTTGTTGTACCATGCATTTTCTGCTATCGCAAGCAATGATTGTTCATTGTCAAATGGAAATTCCTGCAGCAATAACCTGACCCAGTTCTCACTGCCGCAACATGTAAAAAGCATTTTACCTGCTTCCCCCTTATCCAATTTATTAAATGACATCAACTTCATAAAAAAACTTTAATCGTTCAAACTTTGCGGCCGGGAAATTTTGAAACCTATTTCAGCCTGGCCCCCTGCTCGATCCAACACCTTATCAAATCCCTTTCCTTTTCAGTCATACTCGTCTTATTATTTTGGGGCATTGTTTTAGTGACAACCACCCTTTGCATAATCATATCTTTTTTGCTGACGATTTCTTCCGGCGTGTCATACATCACACCATTTGGAGCAGCTGTATAAATATCATCAGTAGGTTTTGCCGAATGACAAGCAATACATCTTTTCTGGACGATCAGATTCACTTCTGCGAAACTAACTTCATTGTTACATGCGCCGGGTTTTCCAGGAGCAGAAATGAATGCTGCCGCCAATAAAATTACTATAGAAACCGGCATTACCCAAATGGAAAGCTGGCCCTTTTCTTTAAGATTGAGATAATGTTTTACACCTGCCGCACCAACGGTGATAATCGTCAATATCAGCCACGGATATTCATTTCCAAAGGTGCTTGGAAAATGATTGCTAATCATCACAAACAAAACCGGCAAGGTAAAATAATTATTATGCAGGGAACGCATGCCTGCATTCTTTCCCAATTGCGGATCCAGTGGCTTACCTTCCTTCGCTGCTTTTACCATCGCCTTTTGTGACGGTATGATCACCATAAATACATTGGCTACCATGAGGCTTCCAAGCATTGCACCGAAATGTATATAAGCAGCACGGCCACTAAACACATGGCTATAGAAATAAGCAAATCCTACGGAAATAAGAAGTCCAATCAAGGTAAACCAGGCACCCTTTTTTACAAATGGAGATTTACAAAGAAGGTCATACAGAACCCAGGCGACGATGAATGAGCCAATACCAATCCCGATCCCCTGTAACGGCGTTACTTCTAAAATATTTTTATCTATCAGTAACGCAGAAGCGTTGAAATAATACACAACAAACAAAAGGCAAAAACCAGAGAGCCATGTAAAGTAAGCTTCATACTTAAACCAGTGCAGGTGTTTAGGAATTGTCTTCGGTGCTACTTTGAACTTTTCTAAATAATAAAAGCCTCCTCCATGAACGGCCCATAAATTGCCTGCAAGTTCATCTCTTACATTTTCCGTTCTGTTCAATGCATTTTCTAAAAAAACAAAATAGAATGAAGCCCCGATCCAGGCTATACCAAAAGTAATGTGCATTAATCTTACAATGATATTCAGCCATTCCATCATATGGCCTTCCCAGATGGTGCCTCTTAATAAAAGATATATTGCAACGAGGATCCCAACTGATGTAAAAACAATCGCTGTGTAAATAAAATTCTGAGAATTCAACACATTTTCCTTCTGCTTCTCTACATCCTTCCCCTCTGCATCAGTTTCATCTGTATTCTTTTTTAAAGTACGGAGGTAGTAGGTCATAATCACAAGCATGACTAATATGACTACCAACAATGTAAGTAAAATGATGCCACCCATATTATATAATTATTCGGGAGTTTGTAAACCCCTGCATTTTCTCATCATCAAAATAAAGGCGCAGCTGCTGACCGTTTCAACACCGATACGACTACAAGCTTTGCTTCCTTCCAAATAACCGCAACCTGCTAATTCCACCATCAGGAAAAATATTCAACCTAACGTGCGAGTAGACATTCTTGTTAGTGATCTCTTTTACATATTCATGCTCTGCATCAGCACTTAGCTTCTGCGGGCCCAAAATGGTTTTCCATTCTACTTTATCTTTCATTACTGCCTTATCTTTTTTACTCAGGCAGGCTTCTATCGAACATGTATCCGGATAATTACCTTTAAAATGACAGGTATCAACCACGATGCGGTCGATCGTTCCTGCTGTTGCCAGTTTTAGAATGACCCAGTCACGGTTACCCGGACTGCGGTTGCGTTTCGTTTCCCAGCCATCACCCATATTTGCACCCCGGTTGGGCATAATGAGATTATCCATTGCACTAAAAAACATATCGTTGCAGGCAAGGGCCTTACCACCATGTATAGCCGCTGCAAGATCAATCTCCTGTTCGGGCGCAATGGCATTCCAATCCTTCACTACTTCGCCATATACCCTAAACCTGGCTACCCCGCCATCTGGATAAATGTGAAGGCGAATATGGGTAAATATATCATCGCTTTTGCTTTCATAAAAATTCTGGCTTCCTGCATCAAGGTGGGACTTTTCAAGAATTTCTCTCCATGCAATATTCTCCCAACCTGCCTGTCCGGCAGGCAGGTCGCCCACTGTATTTGAGTTGCTTAAATAAACTGCCTCAACAGATGCATGCGGCGGATGATTGCCGAGAAAAAAATTCGTATCAATATCAAAACCGGGTATTTTGCCCGGCGTTGCAAGTTGGATAACGGCCCAGTCGTGCCCGGGTGTACGCTTGCGGCGGCTTTCCCAGCCATCCATCCATTTGCCACGATCCGTATATTTATCTGATATAAAAATGCCCCTGCCTTTCAATAAAAGATTTTCTTTCTCTGCAAAAAAATCATCTGTTGCATAAAGCACTTTTCCCCCTAATTGCGCCGACGCCAGGTCAATCATCTGTGCATAGTCAGGTGCAGTCTTGATCAGTTCTTTTACTTTTTCAAAAGCCATAGTTGGTAATTTATTAAAATACTCCCTGCGTTTTTTTCTGCATCTGCGCCGATTAAACCATCAAGACGCAAAGCCGCCAAGATAAGTATTAGTTATTTAAAATGATGTTCCCATTCTTTATTTCTTCATAGATGACGCCATTGCTGTTGTACACAGGTATTCCGCTCAATATTGTTTGCATAATACAGCCATACAATCTTTCACCAATGTAAGGGCTTATTTTATGGCGGTGCAACACTACCTCTTCCTTCACAACTGCACTAACTTCCGGTTTCCAAATTACAAGGTCAGCATCAAACCCAACCTGTATCTTTCCTTTGCGATTATGCAGTTTAAGAAATTTTGCAGGATGCTCTGTAACCAGTGGAATGAATTTTTCAAGTGTCAATATTTCTCTTAATGCAGTCCATGATGCAGGCAACAAAAACTGTAACCCTGCAATACCTCCCCAGCCTGTTTCAAAATTCCCGGTTTCAATTTGCTTCAGTTCCGGGGGTGCAGGGGAATGATCGGTTGTAAGAAAGTCAAGTACACCAGATTCCAAAGCCTCTTTTAATAAAAGGTTGTTTGATTTTTCCCTGATTGGCGGTGCACATTTAAAAAGTGTATTGCGATCGCTGATATTCTCTGCATTAAAATAAATATAATGTGCACAGGTTTCTGCCGTAACCGGTAAACCCTCTGCCTTGGCATCTGCAATTATCTTTAAAGCTTCCGCGGATGAAACATGCACTATGTGAACGCGGCATTTATGTTTACGGCAAAGTTTTATCATAAGGTCAACGGCATCGTTCTCCCATTTTTTCGGGCGGCTGGCCAAATACTCTTTGTAACTCGAGGGAAACCTTGAAAGCTGTTGTTCGGCGTTATCGCTATACAGTTCACAATGTGCCAATAATGGAATGTTATGCCGTGCAATGATTGGCATTGCGGCATCAATTTCCTTCTCACCAACATTTGGAAATTCATCAATACCGGAATGAACAAGAAAACATTTAATGCCGAAGACACCTTCCTTTATCAAGGCATCAAGTTCGCTTAAATTGCCAGGAACAAGTCCGCCATAAAATCCCACATTTACATAAAGTTTATCCAAAGCCGCAGCTTTTTTTATATGAAATGCATTGGCAGTTGTTGTAACAGGACTCGCATTTAATGGCATGTCAATAATGGTTGTAATCCCCCCGGCTGCCGCCGCCTGGGTGGCGGTTGAAAAACCCTCCCATTCAGTTCTGCCAGGCTCATTGATATGAACATGGGCATCAATTACGCCGGGCATCAGCACAGCATCCCCCATATCAAATGCATCAATTATTTTGTAAGGAAATATTTCCGTGATAATACCATTCTCACATACCACTGTTGCGGGCTGAAGTTTTCCTTCCCACCAACATCGTTCACTATAAATACTTCTTATATCAGTCATTTTTAGAGTTGTACAATCCCATTAATAATTTTTCAGGTGTCATTGGAGCGGAAAAACCAATATCACTGTGAGGCTTAAATGCTTTTATTGCATTTCGAAGTGCGAAAAATGTTCCGATCCCATACATCAAAGGCGGTTCTCCAACAGCCTTTGAACGAAAGATCGCAGGGTTATCATTGACTGTTTCCAGGTAATGAATGTCTAAAACCTTAGGCACTGAATAAATATCAGGCACTTTATAAGTTGATAAGGCATTGCTTCGCAAATGCCCATCCGCATCATAAACAATTTCTTCCATTGTCATCCAGCCAATTCCCTGTACAACTCCACCTTCGATCTGCCCCTTGTCAACCAGCGGATTCATGCTGGTACCAAAGTCATGCACGATTTTTACTGCATCCACTTCATATGTACCTCGCAAGCAGTCGACGGTGACAGTTGTAATGGCAGTGCCATAAACATGATAGGCAAAAGGATGCCCTTTCTCCTTTGTATTGTCGAAATAGATTCCTTCTGTTGCATAATGGCCGTGTTCACTAAGATTGACACGTTTTAAATACGCAGCCATTACCAACTCGTTCCATGATAAACTTGTAACATCAGCATTTGCCGAAACCTTTTCGCCGTTGATGGCAATACAATCTGCTCCACATTTTAAAATCTCAGCAGCAACTTCTTTGATGCGTTCCAGAATTCGTTCACAGGCAATTTGTACTGCCTTCCCGTTCAGATCGGCAGCAGCACTTGCAGCAGTTGGTGAGGTATTGGCAATGCGATAGGTGTTCGTTGAATTTACTTTTATCCTGGCAGGGTCAATTGAGAATATCCGGGCTGCCACCTGCAACATCTTTGTATTAACTCCCTGGCCCATTTCAACAGCGCCAGTACTTATCGTCACACTACCGTCGGTGTATACATGCACCAATGCCCTCGCCTGGTTCATCAATATTTTAGTAAATGAAATTCCAAAACAAATTGGCATGAATGACATTCCTTTCTTGTGAAGTGCGTTTGATGAATTAAAAGTTGCAATTTCATTGTTTATCTTTTGGATATCGTATAAGCCTGCTGCTTTTGTCCAGCATTCAGTTGCTTCACTCTCCACGTTTTGCCCATAAGAAAATTCTTCCCCTGTTTTTATCAGGTTTTTCTGCTGAATTTCAGAAGCATGTACGCCTAACTGTTCTGCTGCTTTTGCAATTGCAGCTTCAATAACAAACATTCCCTGTGGGCCCCCAAAACCCCTGAAAGCAGTATTTGTGGGAAGGTTTGTTCTGCAGCTATATGCTGTTGCAGTAACATTGGGAACAAAATAACTATTTGTACAATGAAATAATGTGCGTTCCAACACCGCCGGTGAAAGGTCGGCTGCCGCACCCCCGTTTTGAAAAAAAATAGCTTCATAAGCCATGATCTTTAAATCTGCATCAAGGCCGATCTTAAAATCAGAACTGTACGGATTTCTTTTACCTGTCATGCGCATATCCTCCATCCGGTGAAGGCAGTACTTTACAGGCTTCTTTAAATGATATGTAGCCAATGCACAGAATATTGCCCATGAAGTTGCCTGGTCTTCTTTACCCCCAAACCCGCCACCAAGGCGTGTTACATCAATTTCCAACCGATGCATACCAATACCGAGCACATCGGCCATATGCCGTTGAACTGCTGTGGGCCCCTGCGTAGATGAATAAACTTTAAGCGCTCCATTTTCGGCCGGCAATGCATAGGCTCCCTGTGTTTCTATATACATGTGCTCCTGGCCGTTAGTTTCAGCAATACCTTCAATAATGTGGACGCAATTCAGAAATGCAGACTTCGAATCTCCCAATTTAAATGTTCTTGGAGGAACAAGTAAGGAACCATTTTTTTGTGCAACTCGAGGGTCTGTTACTACTGGAAGTTTTTCGATCTCGATCTTTATTTTTTTAACCGCTGCCTGTGCCGCCTCAACAGAAGTAGCTACAACAAATGCAACAGGCATTCCATCATAATGAACTTCTGCTTCGGCCAGCAGCGGTTCGTCAGGAACGATCCCCCCAATTTGATTGTTGCCTGGAATATCTTTATAAGTAAAAACGCGGACCACTTCTTCCATTGCTTCGGCTTCTGAAAGATCAAGCTTTATAATTTTTCCATGGGCTACCGGCGAGCCATAAACAGCGCCAAACAATGTACCTGCTGTTAAAGGAATATCATCCAGGTAGATTGATTCCCCACGGGTATGAGTATATGAATCTATATTTTTCATTTAAGCAATCAATATTTTTTCTAATGGCAATGAAGGGAATAACTGTATGAAATGTGCTTTTACCAGTTGCGATAATAATAACCGCTTGTATCTTTCCGTTCCGCGGGCATCGCTGATTGGTGTTATTTCTGATTGTACAATTGAGATAAGTTCCTTAATGATTTCTGTTGAAATTCTTTTGCCAGCAAGAAACGAACTGCTCTTTTCAAGAAATGCCGGAACCGGGCCCACGCCGCCAGCCGACAGGCCTGCTTGCGCAATTTCATCGCCATTTATTTTTAACCAGATCGCTGTATTCACAGTGGCGATATCAAGATTAGTGCGCTTGCACACTTTTTCGAAATTAAAAAGATCATTTGTTCCAGGCAACTCAAAACTTATTCGGTCAATGATCTCACTATCTTTTTTATTTAACTGTTTATACCCTTTGTAAAACTCCCTTAAAGGCATTTCTCTTTTTTTATCAGCATCACTCAGTCGCAATTTTGCATCGAGCGCCAGGAAGAAAATGGTAAAGTCACCAATCGGAGAAGCATTTATGAAGTTTCCTGCAACCGTTGCCATATTTCTGATCTGGGTAGAAGATACCAGCTTAATATATCTTTTCAATTCCTTGAAATGCCTCTGAAAAATAAGTGATTCAGCAATGTTTGTTACCGTTGCAGAGGCTCCCATTTCACAAAAATTTCCATTTTGGATGATTCCCTTCAACGCTGGTTTATCAAACAAAAAATGAATTGCCTGCTGCTCCATGGTATCGTGTTGCTGAACATAAAGATCTGTACCTCCCCCCAAATTTTTTGCAGATGCTGTACTGTTCACGTCATTTGCAACAGGGATTTTTGTTAACCTTTCCTTGATTCCAAGAAAATAAGCGGGGATCACATTATTACTAACAGCAAATTGCAATGGATCTGCACTATTTCTTTCCTGGATTTTTTCATTTACAATTGCCGCAGCCCGTTCAATAGATTTATAGCCGGTGCAACGGCAAATGTTGCCATTAACTGAATCAATGGCTGCTTCATAAGAGGGAGTCTTGTTGTTCATGCAATAACCGGTCAGGGAAACAATGAAACCAGGTGTACAAAATCCACATTGTGTGGCACCTTCATCAGAAAAAGCCTGCTGAACGGCATTCAAGCCTTCGAGGTTTATACCCTCAATAGTAACAATATGTTTGCCTTGTGCATTCCCGATCGCCATGAGGCAACTCGTTACACTCATGTATATGAGCTCATTATTTTTTATCTCGCCAACTAAAACGGTACAGGCACCACAATCCCCTTCCCGGCACCCTATCTTTGTGCCTGTTAGCTGCTTGTGATAACGAATAAAATCAAGCAAGGTCATCCCTGGCGGCAATGATGTATTTATTTCCTTATTATTGAGTATAAATTGTAACAACCGAAAATTTTTAATAAGCGATAAAGTTAAGACAATTGAATAGATGAATAAAGAATCAAATAAAGCTTTAATAAGACAATGAACACTCCAACCATAGCATTACATTTGGAACGATATTTTAGCATCTCCGGTAAACAAAACCATTGAATATGTCCTTCACAGGTTCCTTCATCGCCTTACTTGCCAGTATCTGCTGGGCGATCTGTGCCTTTCCTTTTACTAAAGCAGGCAGATCGATGACGGTAGCAAGCATGAACCTTGTGCGACTCGTAGTTGGTAGCGTCATGGTGATGCTTGTCGCCATAGTGGCTGATGCGCAAAATTTTTTTTCAATATTTTCTTCCCGGTATTTGCAGGCATGGCTATGGCTGGGTGCATCCGGCATCATTGCTATTGGCCTAGGAGACTACTGCAGCTACAGGATGTACACGATCCTCGGCCCAAGAAGCGGGAGTGCATTGGCAACCATTTCGCCTGCAGCATCATTTATTTTTGGACTGCTTTTACTTGATGAATCGATGAACCTTATAGGCATTACGGGTATGGCGATAACGATCATGGGTGTACTAAGTATGAGCCTCGGCAAAACAGAAAGAAATGCCTTGCCAGATCATGGGCATGGGAGTATTAGTTCAGGCATTGTGTTAGGGATCATTGGTTCTGCATGTAATGGAGCTGGAATAGTATTCAGTAAAAAAGCCTTCGTCTTACAACAGGGTTCCGGCAATGCCATCAACCCACTCACAGGATCGTTTATTCGCTTCCTGGCTGCAACGATCATCGTTTTGCTCATAACTTTCCTAAACAAAAAATTAAATGGGCACTGGAAAAATATCCGTCAGCAACCATTAAACATCAAAGGCAGTATCTTGCTTGGAGTTATTTTCGGCCCTGTGCTTGGTGTAAGCTTTTCATTGACTTCCATTCAATATATTAATGTCGCCGTAGCACAAACGATCTTTGCACTGGTGCCGGTAATGGCGCTGCTAATTGCACATTTTGTTTACAAGGAAAAAATAACCCGCTATGCTATGGCGGGCGTGCTGGTTGCTATCGCTGGTGTTGTTATCCTGATCTGGCGCATGAATATTGCAGCGTGGATGCCCCTTTAAAATTGTAAGGGTAGGCGGGATCTGCGCTACGAAACAAACTGGTTCAATAATATTACATATCTGCCAGATGATTTTCTATTTAGGAGGTGCACCCCTTCACACTCTACCGTCAATATTGTTTTTCAAAAAGCCACCAGGAAGGATGTTTCTTTCCCGCGGGTTTTAGTCCAAACTTACTGATTGCATTATCCTGGATATGCTTCACAGCTTCTTCAACAGAATCAGTAAATAGACAAAGCTTTAAATCTTCCGGGGATATTGTTGCCTTATCCTTCATCTTTTCTATATGCTCTATAATATCATGGTGAAATGCTTTGTCAAAAATAATAATTGGGAATTGTTGGAGCATTCTTGTCTGGATCAGAGTAAGGGCTTCAAAATATTCATCTAACGTTCCAAACCCGCCCGGCATGACAACAAAAGCATATGAATATTTTATCAGCAGGCTCTTCCTTACAAAGAAATATTTTATGTTCACCCATTTATCCAGGTAAGCATTGTGCATTTGTTCATGCGGTAAAACGATATTACATCCAACACTTTTGCCGCCCACTTCCCTTGCCCCCCGATTAGCTGCTTCCATAATTCCCGGTCCACCGCCTGTCATGATTGTAAACCCAAGTTTCGCAATTTCACCGGCAATGGCTTGCGCTTGCTTATAATACAAATGATCTTCTTTAAATCTCGCAGAACCAAATATCGTGACACAGGGCCCAACAAAATGTAAGGTTCTGAAGCCTTTGATAAATTCAAAAAATACACTCACTGCAAATTTGAATTCCTTTAGGCGGTTTTGCGGCCCTTCCAAAAACTTGATTTCCGATTTTGTCATAATTGTTTTTTCTATGATAAACTTAATTGATTTTTTATGAATACCACAAATTCAATAGCCGGCAGCAGTTTTAAAACTTACCTGGTATTTGATGAAAAATTCCATTTGCATAAAATGGAAAGCCTCTCGGATCTCAATCAATTTTGCTCAATTGAAATTTCAATGACATGAGAGATTATGAAGTCCTAAACGCAACCCAGGCCCTTCTTCATGTAAGCGTTACCGAGTGAGTGTGTTTCAACCAGCAGTTATTTAAATCATTTTCTTTATCAACTTGCCCAGCATCATGATTCCATAGTCCACATCATCATTCCAGGGTTTTCCAAAACTTATCCGAATGCAATGGTCATAATTATTTCCTGAGGAAAATATTTTTCCGGGAACGATGGATATGTTGTGTTTGATGGCTTCTGTACGCAACTTAAACGAATCTGCTTTTTTGTTTAACTGCACCCATAAACTGAAGCCTCCATGTGGCCTTGACACTTTTGTATCGGCAGGAAAATATTTTATGATCGCCTGCACGTAACGAAGACTTTGTGTATATAAAGCTTTACGAAGTGTTTTCAAATGATACTCATAGCGGCCGTTTTTTAAATAATGCGCCATCGCCACCTGGGTAAGTGTTGGGCTACTGATATTTTGAATTCGTTTTAAATGCTTCACCTGGTCAAAGAATTTACCTGGTATGGTCCACCCGATCCTATAACCAGGTGCGAGGGATTTTGACAGGGACGAACAGTGCATTACCAGGCCTTTGCTATCATAATACTTACACACCTTCGGCCGGCTCTTCCCAAAATAAAGTTCTCCATAAATATCATCCTCTATCAGGGGTACATTGTACCTGGTTATCATTTCAACCAATTTCTTTTTATTTTCATCTGGCATGCAACTGCCAAGTGGATTATTAAAATTAGGGACAGTAACGACAGCCTTTACACGATATTTCTTTATTGCTTTTTCTACTGATGGAAGGTCGAGGCCAAGCACAGGATCAGATGGAACTTCCACCACTTTTAACCCAATACTTTCAATCGCCTGGTAAATCCCAAAATAGTTAGGGCTTTCCACCGCAACTGTATCGCCATTACTCGTTACTGCCTTTAAGCAAAGTGTCATTGCATCAAGGCAGCCGGAAGTAATAACGATCTCATCTGCCTGAATTTTACCACCCCAGTTGAAAGCGAGCTTTGCAATTTGCTGCCGAAGTTCTGCATTGCCTTGCGTATTCTCATAGTTGATACAATGATCCTTTGTATGCCTTAGCGCATAGACTACAGATTTATTGATCTTGGCGGTTGGCAAAAGAGAAGGGTCCGGCACCGCCAGAGCAAGGTTTATTACATCGGTGGAAACAATGTCACGATAAATAGAAGCAATCATTTCTTTCACACTAACGTCATGGGATAGTGCATCTGCCGGCGTCATACTGGGTAATTGCGGAAAACGCTTGTAGTTAAAACGGACATAATAACCAGACTTCGGCCTTGCCTCAATCAACCCCCGCCCCTCCAGGTGATAATATGCCTGGAAAGCAGTGCCCATGCTGATCCCATACTCTTCACTTAATACACGAACAGAAGGAAGCTTATCGCCAATACGCAAAACCTCATCCGAGATCATTTTTTCAAGTCCTTCAGCTACCTGTAAATACAGGTGGTCATCCGAATTAAACTGATTTTTCTTCATAAAAGAAATTTTACTAGTAAAATATTCGAGGCAACACAGAAACGGATTCAATGCATTGAACAAATTCGAAATCCTTGAACGTTTGAAATAGAGATAGAATCTGATCCAGTCGAAATTACGAAATCTGAATCTGTTTTATTCAAAATAAATTGACAAATTTTGTGAAATGAATTTTAATAGCCAATCATCAATAGCAAAAGTATAGTCATGAACCATATATCTATTGTACCCTATGAAAACAAACAGCAGCCATACTTCGAAAAGTTTAATCGTCAATGGATCGAAGAGCTTTTTGTAATGGAGGCTGTTGATGAATTTGTACTTCAGCATCCTGAAACTGCCATCGTACAGGCTGGCGGGGCAATCCTGATGGCCTTGTATGATGGTACAGTTGCAGGAACTGTGGCAATCCGGAAAATAGATAATCGCATCTACGAATTTACCAAAATGGCAGTAGATAAACATTTCAGGCGCATGGGAATTGCTGAAGAATTGAGTTATGCAAGCTTTGAAAAAGCCTGGGCCTTAGGTGCCACCTCGTTGATTCTATATTCAAATACAAAAAATGAAGCTGCGATAAAACTCTATGAAAAATTGGGCTTCAAACATTTGCCTGTAGAAAATGGAATTTACAAAAGAGCGAATGTGAAGATGGAAATAGAGCTGGATACTTTGGTTATGGATCGTTGAGCGATTGAAAATTTACAAGGTTTAAAAAGGCTAAATGATATCACAAGTCTTATCCTGTTGAAATATTAATCGAATTAGCGTTAAACAAAAAGCAACGAACAATTACAAACAATTTAAAAATCAATAAGTATGGAAATCACTGCAACAATACCTGTCACTAAAATAAAACACTCGAAAGTCGCTGAGGTGGATTTCAATCGTCTGGAGTTTGGTAAATATATTTCCGACCACATGCTCGTGTGCGATTACGCAAATGGAGAATGGAATTTACCGCAGATATTACCGTACTCAAATCTCTCTTTGAGCCCCGCTGCACTTGCATTGCACTACGGACAAACTGTGTTTGAAGGAATGAAAGCATTCCGAATGGAAGATGGCCGTATCAATATCTTCCGGATGGACAAACATTACGATCGTTTTGTAAAGTCACTTCAGCGTATGTGCATGGCCGTGATTCCCAAAGACATTTTTGTAGAAGGAATGATGAAGTTAATCGAACTGGATAAAACCTGGGTTCCCTCTGAACCTGGAACAGCATTATATATCCGCCCTTTCATGATTGCCAGCGAGGAAAGATTCGGCGTAAAAATTTCTGATGAATACCGCTTCATCATTTTTTCAGGACCTGTGCCCTCCTTGTATGTTGATCCAATAAAAGTAAAAGTAGAAAGCGAATATGTTCGGGCGGCAAGGGGTGGAACGGGGTTTGCTAAATGTGGTGGTAACTATGGGGCATCATTTTACCCCACTAAAATGGCCAGGGAAGAAGGGTTTGACCAGGTGCTGTGGACTGACTCTATTGAACACAAGTACATTGAAGAATCAGGGATGATGAACGTAATGTTCGTGATAAACAATACGCTGCTTACTCCGCCGGTTTCTGATTCTATACTCGACGGTGTAACAAGAGATTCCCTGCTGCGTATTGCGAAAGACCTTGGGTATGAAACAGAAGAAAGGCAGGTATCTGTTGCCGAACTCGAAAAGGCTTTTAAGTACGGTATCATCACTGAAGCATTTGGTGCGGGAACAGCGGCCGTTGTAGCACCAATAAAAACCATTCGGATAAATGATATTGATCATCATTTGCCAAAAAACAGTAACAACACTGTGTCAGCCAAAATAAAACTGCAACTCGAAAGAATACGGTCAGGCGCAGACGCAGATATACATGCCTGGAATTTTATTGTGAAGGGTTAATGCTAATAATATCAAATTCCTCATAGGCTAAAATGAAGCGTGAATTAAATGAGCGGACTCATGGCATAACAGTTTTAGTAACATGTACCTGATATAAGCCAAGTCGCACGATGGATCTTTGTATTTTTATTGCCGATCACGATGATCATCACCTGGCAAGGATAACAGAGTTAGCGAGCGCTTTGAGTGGATAGTTATTGCTGGTGAATTAAGAATTTAGAACAAATAACGTATATCATTAGCCGAAGCAAGACTATCCATATATATATATAATCCAGCCTGGTTTATTAAACTGGCTTCAAAAAAATTTTTATGCTTTCGATTCATTATATAAAGTTGATCATAGCAATCGCCTTTCCCTCCCAGTAGGAAAGCAACCGGACCAGTAATATATTAGAACGGGCCCCTGGGGAGAACCCCTGCGACCCGTTCATGAAATACACGCTATAGAAACAAACTTATCTTACCATATTTACAGTATAAAGAGCGTTAAACCACCCCAGGGCAGTTACGCCAAGCTGCATTTTTAATGTGAAAGTACCATCACAATAAGAGTAAGTACCTGCCGTAGCAGATAGAGCTGAAGGTGGTACTCGAACCGCGACGGTTTGGCCGGCGTATGTGCTGTTAATCGTTCCTGCATCGCTTCCAGCAATTGCATCCTGTGGCACCACAACACAGGTTCTATTGTTTGCATCCGACCAGTCAAGTAAAAAAGTGATCGGTCCCCATCCATCGTCAAAAAGATTTTCGATAACGATCGTTGCAGTACTCGCACTTGTTAGTACAGCTGAAGAAATGGAAGTTGGGTATGGCCCGTAAACAGGATTGGTTCCGAATGTTTCCGTTGTATTGACATAATCTCCAAGCATATCATTTACTTCAACGATATCTTCTACGCAACCTGAAGGGCCCTTCAGTATAACCATTACTGTATCCATAAATGGAGCTACCTCGATGGATGGTGTCGTTAAGGTCAAAATGAGCGTGTCAATCCTGCCACTGGCGTACTCATTGAATCTTGCACGGATATCGATCGTCGCTTCAGCCTTGCCAGCTGGGATTGAAACTGTGCCGCTATGATCAATTGTGTATTGTGTTCCTTCAACAGCACCACTGGGCGAACTTACATTATAAGTAACTATTCGATCGGAATTAGAGACATCGGAACTGCCAACGGTAACATTGTATACCGGTGCCGGGTCAACGATAACCGGATATATTTGTGTGGCGCTTCCATTGAAATGTACAACAGCCTGCGGAACTGAAATATCATAAGGCTTTGTTTTATCACAGCCAGCCATGATAAAAACAAGTGCTAAAGCAGTAAGCAGATAAAAACGATTAATAAATTTCATACTTTAAAAATTTTAGTGATGATGAGCATATTATTTTGCTCCATTGATTTTAATACCCTGCGTTTTGTACAATGTTTGGATTAGCATTGATCTCGGTCCTTGGTATTGGTAATACAAATAAATTGCTGGAAGCAGGCAATGTCTGCCAGGCTGGGCTTGCATCTGATGAGAGCCTTTCAATGGGAAGGTTATTTCGCTTTAAGTCATAAAATCTGAAGCCTTCAAAAGCAAGTTCTTTAAACCTTTCCAGCAACACTGCATCGACAAGGCTGCTGGCTGTAATAAAATTTTCATCTACATAACCAAAGATCCTGCTCGCCCTCAAGGCATTAAGGTCGGCTGCACCAGCAGAAAGATCAGGATTGGATCGTTTTGCATATGCCTCAGCCCTTACCAGGTACATCTCAGCGATCCGGCAAGCTTTAATATCTACAACCCTTCCGCCTCTTGCAGACTGAAAGAATTTATTTACATAACGGTTACCAGCAGGGTTTACACCGATGTAAGTATCTTTCCTGATATCTGCAACATCATACGTGGCTGTTAATTTATCAGATGGTGCTACATATACCTGTCCGCCAGTGGTTGTCCATAAAGAACCAATGGCTGCACTCGTAAGAAATTTGATCCTGAATAGCGTTTCATTTTCATTCTCGTCGGTCCAGATGTCCTGGAAATCACTTCCACTTACAAGGGGCTTCACACCAGAATTAATTACTTCCGAACTGTAAATTATTGCTGCATCATAATCTCGCCTGTACAATGCTATTCGTGCCTGGTAAGCAGCAATATTTATTGAGTTCATAACTGTATCTGAGAAATCAGTTACGCCCCCTGGTTGCAACAAAGTTTTTGCACTGTCAAGATCTTTTAGAATGCTGTTCATTACTTCAGCCTGGGAATTCCTTGCAGGCTTTCCCAATGGATCAGACTTTAATAATACCGGTATCCCTAACGGATCTGAAGGATCATAATTTTTGCAATAAGCCTGTAACAAACCGAAATGGCCCAAAGCCCGCAGTGCAAGCAATTGCCCTTTCAAACTTTCACGCTTTGGTTCTTCGCCAGCCTTTACACTAACGGTGCGGGCAAAAGGCAGAACACGGTTTACCTGGTCGATCACTGCATAATAACCGCCAAATGCACCAATAACATCAGCACCAGATGAACCATCAGCACTATACTGCCAACGATAAGTAAAAGATCCCTGCCCTGCATTATCGGCGCCCAATTTAGATTCATCAGAGATCAATGCATTTACATACATATCATTTGCATAAGTTCCATAACGGCCATATGCTCCATTTACACCCATCTGCACATCAGCCAATGAGAGAAATGCATTTGCATCACTAAAAGAATCTATGGGTTGTAAGTCCAGATCTTTTTTGCATCCACTTAAAAGTGCAACAGCGAAAAGAACAAAAAATGAATATTTTATTTTGTATTTCATGTTAGTTATTTAATAATTTCTTAAAAAGTAATTTCAAGCCCTGCAGTTAATGTTCTGGGATTGGGGAATTCACTCAGGTTGATATTGACTGCCCCTGCTTCCGGATCCATCCCTCTCCATTTTGTCCAGATGAATAAATTGTTTCCCTGCAAATAAACCCGGAGATTTGAAACCAGCTTTGACTTCCCAATTCCCTTTGGAAAATTATAACCAATTGAAAGATCTCTTAAACGAAGGAATGAAGCATCATGGATACGTTCGGAAGAAGGATTAACTGCATAAATCGGGCTGGGTGAAGTTGCAATATCACCCGGCTTTTTCCAAAAATTAAGATCGGAAGACTGGTTATAGCCTACACCTAAAAATTGTGCAGGATTTTGGGTGAAGAATTCAAGGTTATCATTCTTTGTTCCTCCCCGCTGCCAACTGAATAATAAAGAAAGGTCAAATCCTTTGTAACGAATATTGGTACCAAAGCCTCCTTTCCACGGTGCATCCCATGTACCAAATTTCTGCACAGCATCATCACCATTAAAGACATTTGTGATCCTGCCATTCTTATCATAATAAAGTGGTTGCCCGGTAGCAGCATCAACACCTGCCCATTCAACATTGTAATGTGAGCCCAATGGTAAACCAACAGATATCAATTCTGTTCCCTGCTCGAAAGAAGTTTCGCCACCAAGGCTCACAACCTTGTTTTTATTGTATGAGCCATTTGCAAAAATGGTCCATGTCATATTCTTGTTCCTGATCACATCTGCATTTATGATAAATTCAAAACCACGGTTCGATAATTCCCCTGCATTAACATCGAGAGAAGCTCCATTTCCAAACCCAGCGGTCGCACTTAAAGTTTTTTGTACAAAAAGATCTTTGGTGACCTTATCATAAACATCCACGTTACCATACAGCCTCCTGTTGAAAAGTTCGAAGTCGACACCGATATTTGTTATATAGGTTGTTTCCCATTTAAGATTCGGGTTGCCGGGGCTTAAGGCCTCGATGGTTTTTAATGCACCATATTGGCCACCGGTGTATGAAGCCTGGTATGGGTAATCACCACCAGGGATGTTATCAGCATTGCCTGAACTTCCATAACTGGCCCTTAACCTGAGGGAGTTGATTCCCCTAACATTCCTGATAAAGTTTTCCCTGGATAATTCCCATATTCCTCCCAACGAGTAAAAACCTGTCCACCTGTTATCACTGGGAAGCTTAGACGAACCATCCTGGCGGTATGATCCTGTGAAAGAATACTTTTTATTGAATGTATATCTGCCCATTATCAATCCAGATGACAAAGTATTTTCTGATTTACCGCCACCAATTTGGGCATATAGCCTGTTATCCCCATTTCCCTGTGTAATAGCAGCAATTGAGTTGGGACGTTTCGGATCAACGCCAAACCCTAGTGCAGTGATTGCCTTATTTACCTGCCTGATATATTCAGTAAGGGCGGTGATTTCAATATCGTGCCTGTTTGAAACTGTTTTTCTGTAAGTGATGGAAGGCCTGACGGTTGGTGTTACAAATCTCGTCAACGTTTCAGTTTGAGAGCCTGAATTTGTTGTGATGGTGGTGGAACTTTGTCTCAAATATGCAAGTGGATTTCCATAAACTGTTGCTTGTGTTTCTCTGAAATCAACACCTGTAGTCAGGGCAGCTGAGAAACTCTTTGACAACTTATATTCAAGGGTGAACCCAAGCGTCCCTTTTAACTGGTCGCTATAATTTTGATCAAGCTCTGTTATATCCAGCTGGTTGGCACCAAGATATAGTGTACCCGTTCCTGTTACATAAGAACCGTCAACATTTTTAACTTTGGCATAGGGAGCAGTCAAAGTAGCAATTGAAAAGGGGTTGCTGGTATTGAAAGCGGCACTTTGAATAAAGTTCCTTTTTGTGTACCCAATATTTAATGAAACAGCAATGCTGAATTTATCATCACTATAATCCAGGTTATTTCTGGCTGTTACCCTTCTCAAATCCGAACGGGTTGTTATTCCCTCTTCATGGTACAAGGCAACACTGCTATAAATTCTTGTTTTGCCTGTGCCACCCGAAAAAGTCAGTTGGGTGTTTTGAAATTGTCCCCTTCTAAAAACCTCGTCGATCCAGTTTGTATTGATTTTGGAGATCGAATCATAAGCTCGATCGCTGACGGCTTTTTCCAGGTCTGAAAGTGCTGCATAACGGGGATTGTTATGCGAATAATAATACCCGGGAAGTACCGGTGTACTCGCTGAGGCCCCAACAATTTTTCCATAATCTTCCTGCGCTTTTAAAAGTTCTGTGGTATTCATCGGACGATATGGGAAGGTTGGTTTTTCTTTTATGCCGGTTTGGTGTGAAAAAGTCATTCTTACCTTACCTGAAGAACCTCTCTTTGTTGTTATCACAATCACACCAGCTGAACCCCGCGATCCATACAATGCTGCAGCAGAAGCATCCCTTAAAATATCGATCGATTGAAAATCGTTCGAGTTCATTCCCTGGAACACGCCGGGCTCAACAGGAATTCCATCAACGACGTACAATGGCGCTACGCCACCCTGTATGGAACCCTGGCCCCGAATAAATATACCAGCACTTGTTCCGGGAGCGCCACTTGAACTCAGCACCGTCACCCCGGGTGCTTTACCTTGCAATACCTGGTCAAAGGACGCTACCGGAACATTCTTAATTTCCCTTTCCGATACCTTTGATGCTGCGCCTGCATACTCCGATTTTTTTACTTTATTGATCCCCGTTACAACAACCTGCTCAAGCAATTTTGAACTTGCGACAAGCGAAGTTGAAATCCTTGATCTGCCATTGATGACAAAATCCTGCGTTTCAAAACCCAGGATACTGAATTCTATTTGCCTTGCATCTGCTGGTGCAGAAAAGGAATAGCTGCCATCCGCCGCAGTAGTGGTGCCCACGGAACTGCCTTTTATTACTACGGATACATTAGCTAAAGGGGTTCCGTTCGCGTCTGTAATCTTACCGGAAATATTTTTAGTTTGAGAAAAAACGATGCCGGGTAAAAATGCCAGCATGATTGCAATACACAAAAGAGATTTTTGTGTACGCTTGAGTTTGGGTAAAACAAGAATCATCATTTTTAGTTTTAGTATTGAGAAAATAGGAATGTGAAATAGTGTTAACATAAATCATGACATGCAAATTGCTATAATGCTGTTTTACCGCAGGCACTAACTTACCGGGACATGAAAAGCAAAGGATGAAATATTAAAATCGGGGAATGAAAATAAAAACGATGTTGGTTGCATTTACATTTACGAAGCGTTCCTGCAAAATGAATTCCTTTGGGCTATGTAAAAAATAAACAACTGCGATTTCATTTACTTACCACTCGACGGATTTAAAAGCCACTAATCATTTTATCGTTCTTATTGCTGATGCAAACGCAGCGAATTATTTATATACCATGTCATTAAGTATATATAGTAAAGCAAATAACCATTGTTTGAACAGTTCTCGATGCTTTTCATTGAGGTAAAACATAATGCAGACAATGGCGTGACAAATAAATGAATGTTATGATAAGGGATCAAATGATGCGATTGTTTTTTATACCATTGCTTGGCATTGGAATCGCATACCTGTCAGGCATTGTGTCGTATCAAAAATACAATACAGCAGAAATTACCGGAACATACCTATATTTTATATTCACTTCCTATAGTATTTGGGCTGGGTGCCAGTGGATACACATAAAACTCCGAAACTTATTTACTATAAATCAAAAACCTTTTTCGAAGCTATTGTCCATTTCGACGATCTCAGGTTTATATGGCATTGCTATCGCTGGGATACTCTGTCTTTTATGGATGAGATTTTCAAGAGAAACATTTCAATGGGCGCCAATCAATAAATTTATTCTCTCGTCTGTGTTGGCGGTGATTGTCTTTACACTTGTGTATGAAATACTGTATTTAAGTAAAGAAAGGGAGATCGATAATAAGATTGTGGACCAGCTTGACCAGGAACTGAGCCAGGCAGAGATGATCGCATTGAGAAATGAACTTGACCCACATTTTATTTTCAATTCGTTGAACACATTGTCACAACTTATTGTACAGGATGCGTCCAAAGCAATTCCCTTTAACATGAAGCTGGCAGAAGTTTATAAATATTTCCTCATCAACAAAAATAAAGAACTTGTAACCGCAGAAAAAGAAATCGAATTTATTAAGAACTATTTTTTTTTATTGGAGATACGCCACGAAAACAAATTGAAACTTTCCATTGAAATCGAAAAAGAACAACTTCTTGATATTTTGATCATCCCATGTGCCTTGCAGATCCTGGTAGAAAATGCCATTAAACATAACCAATTTACAAATGACAATCCTTTGTATATATATATATTTATTGAAGGAAAACATATGGTTGTGCAAAATACAATTAGGCCAAGGGCGTCTCCTGCAGAATCTACTAAGATCGGTTTGAGAAATCTTAACGCCCAATATTTAATAACGGTAAGGCAGCATATCATCAGCGAAAAATCAAACAACAGGTTCTCAGTAAAACTGCCAATAATAAAAAACTAAACAGCCATGATAAACATAGTTATTATTGAAGATGAAAAATGTTCGCAGGATAAACTGCTAAACATGCTAAGCGAATTACCATTCGAAATAAATATACAGGCCGTACTGGCTACAGTTAAGGAAAGCATTGAGTTCTTTAAAGATTACCGAAAGGTTGATATTGTTTTATCTGATGTACAATTATCAGATGGATTGTCTTTTGATATTTTCCGGGAAACCGGAATCGATATCCCCGTGATCTTCATTACCGGCTTCGACAAGTTCGTACTTTATGCTTTTGAAAGCAATGGGATCGATTACCTTTTGAAGCCCATAGAAAAAGAGGAGCTTCATAAAGCGATATTAAAATATAAGATGCTGGAAAACCACTTCAGCAATCAGAATAGATCGCTGAAGAATTTACTCGACCTTACCAGCACAAAGAAAAAAACGAGGCTCATTGTGAAAAAAGGGATTGAAAATTTATCTATCCGCCTGGAAGATATTGTGATGTTTTATACCGAAACTAAAATAGTTTACCTGATAGACAAGAATGAAAAGAAATTTATAGTGGACAAAACACTCAATGAGCTTGAGGAGGCCCTGGATAACTCCATTTTTTTCAGAGCTAACCGGCAGTATATCATCAACCTCAACTTTGTAAAATGTTATAAGGCATATGAAAAAGTAAAGCTACAGGTTGATCTGCATGTATCTGAAAAGAATCATTCAATTATCATTAGCCAGATAACAGCTCCTTACTTTCGCAAATGGATATCCGAAGCATAAGTGTTTAAGGCAAATCACCAGCTTTCTGCATTCCGATCGCTCAGTGCTCAGTGATAAAAATTAATGCTTGATTTACTAAGTTCCACGCTTCAGTAATATCTGTGGCAAGGATATGTTCCTATGTCCTATTTTTATTATCATCGAAAGAAATGACTAAAAATATTAAAGACTTCTCATGTGCGATTTGGTATACGCACAACGCCCCCTGTTTCTACAGGGAGCTCGCTTTTTATTGAATGTTCAAATATTATGTTTCGAAAATCAAAAGACCATCTCCCAGCTTGCAACATTATTTTACTGGTACTGGTTTTAAATAAATCCCAAGTAGAATTTAATGACACTGTTAAAACAACCACGATTAGCCCCAATATCTTCAAGGGTTTCAGTGGTCACCATTATCTATTATCTATTTCATCATCCAGCATTCACAATTCACAAGGTTCAATTCACATTTCAGTTAATTACCCCTCCGAAAGTGAAACGTTTGCATCAATTTCCTTGTCAACTGATTGAACGCGTAAATTATTGTATTATGAAAAAAGTTTTACTACTGGTAATGTTAACCGTTACCAGCTTCTATCTGGCATCAGCACAGAAAATCGTTTCGGGCAAAGTCACCGATGAAAAAGGCGGAACGGCGCTGCCAGGCGTTACAATCAGCCTCAAAAACGGGAAAGCCGTTGGAACCTCAGATGCACAGGGCAACTTCGCTGTCTCAGTTCCAAATAACACCCAGGCTATCCTTCTTTCCTACATCGGTTATAATGACATTGAAACGGTCATCGGCACAGGTAACCTCAATGTAACAATGACTGCGGGAAAGAACCGGTCGTTAACAGAAGTTGTCATTACAGGTTACGGGAACAAAACAAAAAGGAGCTCGTCCGGTTCCATTGGTACCGTAGTGATGGATGACATCCGCACACAACCGATCGCATCATTTGACCAGTTGTTGCAGGGGCAATCAAGTGGTGTATTTGTAAAAACAGGCACGGGTCAGCCAGGTGCATCTGCTGATGTGCTAATCAGGGGAAGGAACTCTCTTAATGGTGCAACAAGCCCATTGTATATTGTAGACGGTGTTGAGGTTACTGCGGCCGACTTCTCCACGCTAAACCAGGGTGATTTTGAAAGTATCAGCCTTTTGAAAGACGCCGCATCTGCATCGATCTATGGTTCCAGGGCCGCCGGTGGGGTTATCGTTATCACAACAAAAAAAGGCCGGGTTGGAGCAACACGATTTAACTATGACTTCCAGTACGGACGAAGCGACTGGCCCGGGTCCAAATTAAAACTAATGAATTCATCAGAAAAACTGGGGTATGAACTGGAACATGGTAACCCTAACGGGTGGACGCCAGCTGATGTAGATAGCCTTTCCAAAATAAATACCGATTGGGAAGATGTTTTCTTTCATACCGGTATTACACAATCCCACCAGTTGAGTGCATCAGGTGGCAGTGAAAGGACAAAATTCTACACCTCACTTGCATACTTTGATCAAACGGGTATTGTACGTGCCACTGGCCTTAAACGTTATACAGGAAGATTAAACATAGAAACCGGGACGGAGAAACTAAAGGTTGGATTTAATTCATCATTTGGTTATTCCAAACTGCAAAATACGAGGGAAAATGATCAATATGTGGGTTCTCCTTTAAATGCAATCCTATGGAGCCTCCCTTACATCACTCCATACGATAAAGACGGAAAATATTCGGTTGACAACACCGCAAATGCCCAGGCAAATCCCCTGCAGGAACTGTTGGAAAACCCTACCAGCACCAATCAATGGAAAGGAATTGCAAATGTTTTTGCTGAATACAAGATCCCCTTTGTAAAAGACCTCACAGCAAGAACCAGCTGGGGTATGGATTACACGCAAAAAGAAGCACAGGCTTTTGTAAGTCCGGATACCTACGCCAGCACGCAGGTTGTAGGCACAACAGGTAGTTTTGCCCATGGTTTTAACCGGCTGCTACGCCTTACCGGTACTACTTCACTGAATTACAAAAAGACGGTTGGCTCGCACGACTTTAGTGTTTCAGGCTATACTGAATATATTGAATCCAATTACCGGAGCTTCGGATTCACGGGGTATGGAATACTGCTGCCATTTCAAAATGAAGCAGCTATTACTGCAGGTACTGCCGATAATGGTTTTATTCCCAATGTCACAGGCCGGGGCACAAAAAGCGCATTGATATCATACTTCGCTGAAGCCGACTATGGCTATCTAAATAAATATTTCCTGCACGCAGGTTTCCGGAGAGATGGCTCCTCAAGATTTGGCGCAAACAACAAATATGCAAATTTTTACAACGTAGGCGCTGCATGGATCATTTCTGATGAAAACTTCTTTGCTTCATTAAAAAACAAAATTAATCTCCTTAAATTCAAACTTAGCTATGGCACAGTGGGCAACCAAATCTATGGGGTTCCTAACTTTGAAGCGTCTGATTTTGCATCAAGGCCTCTATTCGGTAAAGTAAATTATGGTGGCAATCCAGGCTTGTCGCTTAACAGCCCTGGCAATCCCAATCTACGCTGGGAAGAAAAGTCGTCATTCAATGCTGGACTCGAATTTGGACTATTCAAAAATCGGGTAACCGCTACTGTTGAATATTATAACAGTAAGACAAAGGACCTTTTCTATGCAATTCCTTTGTCTCAAACCACAGGTTTCACAAGCGTGATTTCAAATGGAGGCACCCTGGGAAATAAAGGAATTGAACTCGGACTGAAATTAATCCCTTTAAAGACAAGGAATTTCAGCTGGACCATTGATGCGAATTTCACATACAATAAAAATACAGTGCTTGCATTGCCTGATGGTACCGACACTGTGACATTTGGAAGTACAACATTAAAGATTGGCAAGCCTGCACAAACATTCTTCCTTGTAAAATATGCCGGGGTTGATCCTGCCAACGGCGATCCACTTTACTATACCAAGGATGGAAAAGGAACAACCAATGTATATGATCCGAGTGACAGGGTTTTCTTTGGAACAGCAGATGCACCCTATTTTGGCGGCATTACCAATACGTTCAATTTTAAAGGTATTGAACTTGAAGTGTTCTGGATCTATTCTCTGGGCAACGTGATCTATAACAATGACAGGCTGAACGTTGAGAATCCTGCCTACCTCGTGTCTGGACTATCAAAAGATCTTCTAAGAGAATGGAGAAATCCTGGAGACATTACAGTGATTCCCAGATCATCAAGTGATTACCAATTAACAAATACTGATTATTTCCTGGAGAATGGTGGCTTCTGGAGATTACGCAATATCAGGCTATCATATGATATTCCTAAATCAATATTGGGAAAATCAAAATTAAACAGCCTAAGGGTATTTGCACAAGGACAGAATTTGTATACATACACAAAGTATCGTGGTTACGATCCTGAACTACCTATCGGGGAAGCCGCTGTTCACCAGGGTGCCGTTTATCCTACACTAAAAACAATAACGTTGGGTATCAATATCGGATTTTGATCCAATGAAAATTAACCAAATAAACAGATGATCATGAAAAGAATAAATTTAAATTATATACAGATCGCAACGTTGTTGCTCTTAACACTTCTAACAGCGTGCTCGAAGAAAATAGATATAACACCTCAATTTTCATTGGACGGTTCAAAGCCGCTTACTTCATTGGACCAGGCGGATTTTGTATTGACCGGAACTTATAACTCTTTTCTTGGAGGTGGATATTTTAACTCCGTTCCAACTGCTAACACTGCGGGCCAAACGCTGCAGCCTGCATCCTTCTCCGGCTTACCGGATATGATGTCTGATGACCTCGTGGAAACGTTTGAAGATTTTCCCAATTACAGGAAAGCGAGCGAATGGACATACACAGCAGATGAAGCGAACGTACAAATAACTTTTGCAAATTGCTATAATGTTATATCTGGTGTAAATATTATCTTAAGAGATGTCGACAATTTAAGTGCAATTGAACCTGATCGTGCAAATAATATCAAGGGACAGGCATTGGCAATTCGTGCAATGGCACATTTTGATCTGCTAAGGTACTTTGCAACAACATTCGACAGGAACTCCACTGAGTTGGGCATTGCATACATAAAAACCTATGATGCTACTGGCAAGCCCTCCAGGAACAGCATTAAAGAATGTTATGACAATATTTTCGCTGACGTTAATGCAGCAATTACTGCATTCAATGCAAGCGGCAGTTCGTCGGGGGATGTTTCCAGGATTGACGTAAATGCAGCATATGCTTTAAAAGCACGGGCAAGCCTATACGCAGGGCTATGGCAGGACGCAGCCGATGCCTCAACGCTGCTTATTGATCAATTGTCCCTTGCTAACATGGATGATTTCCCTGGAATCTGGACAGATGACAACGATGAAGAGGTGATCTGGAAAGTAAAATTTCAAAGTGTGAATGATGGCACGCCCTATGAAAATGTATTTTTCGCCAGGGGCAATAAGTCATTATACCGGCCTACACTGACCATTGATGCCTTGTACGATGCGGCTAACGATGTCCGTCATGATACTTACATTGCAAATGTGGGAACCTTTAACGGCATTGGACATGATCCAAGGCTTGCTGTAATAAAACATCGTGGTAAAAGTCCTGCATCTGCAACGGAAGGGGGTGGATTTGTTGATTGGAAGGTCTTTCGTGTCGCAGAATTTTATCTCAGCAGGGCGGAAGCCAATTTCCAATTAGGCAATGAGGCCAGTGCCCTTGCTGACCTTAATGCTTTAAGAACGGCAAGGATCATTGGTTTTGTTGATGGTACAGAAACAGGTTCCGCGTTGCTTGATGCCATTAAACTCGAGAGAAGAAAAGAACTTGCTTTTGAAGGACACCGTTTTTTTGATCTTAAACGTTGGGATAAAACACAGATTGATCGTTGCGGAGAAATAGATTCACCAAGCAGCATTTGCGAGTTGGATCACAGCAGCCGGGCATGGGCATGGCCCATTCCAGAAACGGAAATCAGTGCTAATCCAAATATGATTCAAAATCCAGGTTATTAATCTTAATATTTAAATTCGAAATGTCATGAGAAAATATATTCTATTCCTATTCCTGATATCGCTGCTTTTTTCTGCAGGTTGTTTAAAAGATAAGACACTTGAAGTTGATGATAATACAAACAGGGTGATCACAGAATTTACCAATGGAGATTCTGCCACGCTTAATACACTCGCCCTGGTTGTTAGCACTGGCTTCCAGGAAACAAACCTTACTGAAGTGAGGATCATTCCGCGTGCAGATGCCAAACAAAATGTAGAAATCACCATCGAATTAAACCCGGGTTTGGTTGATTCCTACAATGCCGCAAATGGAACTACCTATGAAGTTCCCCCTGGATCTGTATATTCTTTTACGGATCATAATTACACACTAACACCATCAGCAAGGGCTGCTAATGTAAAAATCAGTGTAGATCCATCTTCATTTGTTGGCAATGAATATGCATTGGGCTTTACTATAACTTCCGTAAGTAATGGCAGTATAGGATTAAAAAAAGACTACCTCGTGGAGCTTAAAGCAAAAAATGCCTATGATGGAGATTATTATGCAACCGGATATTTTTATCATCCTACGGCTGCACGTGAAATTGACCAGCCCAAAACACTTTCTACACTAACTGCGAGTTCCGTATTGTGCGAGCTTGGCGATCTTGGGGCAAATGGGTATTTGGCGATCCTCGATGTAGATGCAGGCAACAATGTAACGATCACTGCGGCACCTGGAGCTCTCGGTGCACCTTACACGATGTTTACCGCAGGACTGCCTTCTACCAATCCCGGCTATACGCCGCAATGGCCGAATTCAGATCAATGCAACAATGTGTATGATCCTGCGACACAGGAATTCCGCCTAAGGTATGGTTACCTGGGTGCGAGCGGTTGGCGGGTAACAGAAGAAATAATAAAAAGGAATTAATAAAAAGGTTTTGGTTTTAAAGCAAAGCGCAGGTTATGGTGAAAAAGCGTCTCGTTAAGAGGCGTTTTTTTTTGGGAAAGAATTTTGTGCATGTATTGAATGAGGTTTAGAACGCCAGCCTCCCCTGCCCTGGTTTGCTGGCGTCAGTTCAGTCCAGGATTTATCTTGTATGCCAGTATTTTTTTTTTCTGCTTCTGATTTAGTAAGGCGAATAGCTGTCTCAAAATATTGTTTCGCTTTTGCCGGATGATTTAACCTCGAATGAATTTCTCCAAGCAATGCATGATAAAGATAAAAGGTTTCTAATTTTTTCTTTTCCCCGATCAGTTCAATCTGTAGCAATGCTTCTTCTGCGCCATATACCTGCATCAGCACAACAATTTTATTCAATTCAGTAATTGGTGATGAAGATACATTTGAAAGGCATTCATACCATTCAAGTATAAGGGGCCAGTTTGTTTGTTCGAAAGTTTTGGCAGAACAATGTTCATATGCAATAGCAGCTTCAAGGTGATACGTACTAACTTCACTACCACAAGCAGCCTTGTTCATATAATCATTTCCCAGGCTGATCAAATCTTGATTCCATTTGCTTCTGTCCTGGTATGGTAACAAGATAATTTCTCCCGCTGCCGTCAGCCGGCTCCCGCTTCTTGCAGAATGAAAACACATGAGGGCCATCAATGCGAACACCTCGGGTAATTGAGTGTGCTCATTCTCTGTTAATAATTTTCCCAATAGCATCGCCTCTTCGATCAGATCCTGCCTGATGAGCTCTTTTTTCTCTGTAGAGCTGTACCCTTCATTGAATAAAAGGTAAACTGCATTCAACACTGTATTGGTCCTGCTTTTTATTTCATCTACGGTTGGGATGACAAAATTAATTTTATGTTGCCTGAAAAATTCCTTTGCCCTGTATAATCGTTTTGAAACAGTATCCTCGGATGTGACGAAGGCTTTTGCTATTTCTGCGGTGCTGAAACCACAAAGTGTTTTTAAAATAAGTGTCACCTGGTTTTCCTGGGAAATGCCAGGCTGACAACAGGTAAACATCATGCGTAACTGGTCGTCTTTGATCAACGCTGTGTTCGAAAGATTTTCCATACTTGTTACAACTGTGTATTCTGAGGTAAGAAGTATTCTTTCATTATCCGAAAAATCATACTGCACGGAATGTTTATTTCTTCTTATGATATCTATGGCCTTATTTTTTGCAACGCGGAAAAGCCATCCGGAAGGATTTGAAGGGATGCCTTTGAGTCTCCAAACATTCATAGCATCAATGAAGGTTTGCTGAACGACGTCTTCGGCCATCTCCAAATTCTGGATACCAAAGATCTTTGTTAACACTGAAACCATCTTTCCTGATTCATGCCGGAACAGATGATCGGTAAGTTGATCGATATTGTAGGTTGAGGTCAAGGGTTGTTAAATAAAATTTCGTGTTAAGATAAGAAAGAGTGGGATTATCACTCATGGCTGTTCCATATTGATGACAATATAATTTATTACTCATCCCTAAAAAATTCTAAAAATCAATACTGCTGAAAAAAGATTCCTGGTTTCAACTACCAAATCACATTTAAGCCTCTTGTATTTCTCTTATCTCAACCGAACCGTTTCCGTATTCAAGTATTGGGCAATTGCCCGCAATCCTGGTAGCTTCGTCATAATCATTGGCTTTGCACAAGAGGTAACCCGAAATCTTTTCTGTTCCTTCCAGGAACCCACCATCAGAAACAACTTGATTATTTTCTCTAAGAAGCCTCCCGGTTTGCATCAACGGTTGGGCGCCAATAAACTGATCATTCCTTTGAAGACCTTCTATCCATTGCATCCATTTTGCCATATACTCCTGCAACTTTTCGGGTGAATACCCCATTGAATGTGTATCCTCGCCCCTGAACAAAAAGAAAAATTCTGACATGCTTGCTGTTTATTTATTATTTTAAAAATTGTTTAACACCGGATTACTGCAATTGAAATGCAGTTATTCCCACAACAGTTTTATCAGTTTGTCATAAACTTTGTTTTAATTGCTTTACACGAATGACGAATGGGAAGCATTAATTTGGACAAAAAAGGTTAACCCTTTTATTATCGCTGATTCACCTAATGGAGCCTTTAAATTTTGGCCTGGGAAAATAACAATTAAAAATTTAATTCGATTAACTACCGGTTTTTATAGCCTGTGAGAGGCCATTGCCGCTTAGCATGTGGGCTACCATAAAATTTATAATCTGTTTGCGTTTCATCAGCGGTTTCAAAACGGTCGTTAGTCAAGAATAGTTGTCATTCTTATCATACATGGTAAAGTGTACATATTGCAAGCAGCCAGCAGATAAAACCCGCAATGTTTGCATCTCCAAATCACAAAATAATTTTCATCCATCACACTGAGCTAAGCTCAAAGCCTTTTTCAGATTTCTTTAACAGCTACCCAGCCAACGTTTTATCAGCAAAATCCGTCTATTAGATAAGTTTTAAGAATTTAAGAAAAGTTGTTTGATACGGGCGTTGGATTTCTATCCTTGCCCTCTTTTTATTTATATCTCCGCCCAACCCATTGCACTTTAGCTTAAACATGAAATTGTATCAGAGTAATCAGCCTTTCTACCTAACTGTGACGGATAACGAAAACTTTTAGAAACCAGATGGGCCAGGTAAATTTGAGCAGCGCTGATCCGTTTGAAAAGAACAGATTCAGACATGGGAAATAAAGCAAAGGAGATAATAAAATAAATTTTTCAATCTGATCTGCTCAACGAACCGAGAAAAGGAATGATGCAACTTGTTGATGCCAGATAGTTCTTGCCGTGCCTGGTATTGCAAAATTGTTGTTGAAGCTGGAGAATTTCAGATTGAACAGTATTTATTCATCCTATCCCTACCGAGAGGGCATAAAAAAAGGGCGACCTGTAGAAACAGTGCCCTGCTTAATCCAATATCCTATGAAAAACCAAAACGAAGATAAGGATAATATTGACAATGTAGTATATATTCTACAAGTATTTTTTAAAATTGCCGCAAATAGCCCGCTGTAGGTTTAATTTACCCAGGTAATAAGCAAGGTTTGGCGGTAATGTATGCCAAAAAATGAATTATGAGGGAAACAAAATAACAGATCTTAAACTGCAGCCTGGTTATTTTCAGGAATTATTTTTTGCTATTAGAATAGAGCAAGCAGCTTATAGAAGTGACGAGAATTACATTTAAAGAAAAACAGTAAGAAGGAAACGAAATAAATACCACCCATAAAATGGGGCAATAAAAACGGGATGAGTAAAAATAAAAAAGGAACCGAAGTAGAAACTTAGTTCCGTATTAATCCAATATCCTATGAAAAACCAAATGATAAACGTGTGTTAGGAAAAGTTATTGTACTGAGATCAAATAATAGTGAAGAAGCAAGAAAATTGATTGACTTTAAAAGCAAGTTGAACCAATGATGAAATTTCATCCTGGTGCTATAAAATGAAAATTCAGTAAAGAACATAAAAAAGGGACCAAGGTAGAAACCTAGTCCCGCTTTAAATCCAATATCCTATGAAAAACCGTGCGCAAGATAATAGTTCAATTACATTTCCTGTTACATAATTAATAGGTTTTTGAAAAATAGGTGAAATCATCCGGTAATGCACCGTGATTTCACCTACACATGCAATCAATATAGTATAACTGTGACCGTTAGTAAGGGCGGGGAAGCAATTATGAAGGAAAAAGTATCCAACAATGGATGTTACACAGTGCCCGGCCGCCTGGCCGAACAGACGACCTTTTTACTCGTTAGCTGGTAGGCACCAGCCTACTGATTAACTGGTAAATAAAAAGGCATCCAAAAAAGGATGCCAACACATAGTGGAGAGTATCGGGGTCGAACCGACGACCTCTTGCATGCCATGCAAGCGCTCTAGCCAACTGAGCTAACCCCCCTTTTATTTTCTTATCACAATCAACTGATTTCCCGCTCGCGGGTCTGTTCACATTATAGTACAACGGAAGGCAAATATAAAGTCATTGTGTTATCATTCAAAATCAATTTTAGAAGGAAATCTCATCATTTGCACAGCTGATAAGCTCCGTTGTAAACCCCGTGATCTTATAAACTCTTACCTTTACAATAAACGAGCTATGATGAATAACAACGACCCCATTATTATTATTGAAGATGACCTTGATGACCAGGAATTATTTAGGGAATGTTTTATTGAGTTGAGTTATGGCAATGAATTGCATTTCTTCATGAATGGACAAGTTGCGCTTGATTTCTTAAACGAAGAAGGGAAAGACATCACACCATTTCTTATATTGTCAGACATAAATATGCCAAAATTAGATGGCTTCTCCTTAAGAGACAAAATACGAATGGATGCGGAATTACAATTAAGGTGCATCCCTTATCTTTTCTTCACAACAGCTCTCGACCAACAAACGGTAAAGACTGCTTATACAAAATCGATCCAGGGCTTTTTTGTTAAACAAGTCAGCAAGAATGATTTGAAAAAGATAATTACTGTTATAATGGAGTATTGGAAATACTGTGCAGCACCAAACAATTTTCCTTCAACAGCTCCTACCAATATATCCAGCCAGCAAGATTGAGACAGAAACGATAAATTTTTAAAAATATTAGTTATGCCCAACAGAGAAGTATTTAACGATGATTTTTCGAAATTAGAAGTTCGCAGAGGCGAAGCCGGTTCAGTTACAGTAAGTATGAAAAGTGTTGATATGGAATCGCCAATCCTGATATCACTAGGCAGGAATGATGTGAACGAATTGATTAAAACGCTTTCGGGCCTTTCAGATGAGACAAGCTCCATCGTGAGTATAAAATAATTTACGCATTGATTGTATTTCTTGACAGGTAACTTTAAGCCGGGTTTCGAAACATATAAATTAATGTAGTATTCCAGGTACCCGCTAGCAGTTTATGATTAAAGAAGATTGAACCACAAACATTTAAAATTTTCTTACCGAAAACCATTCTCCCATCTACCATTCCAATTAATATTGGCATAAACTTTTATGAATAAAAAAGTACGTACCAGGTACGCACTTTTTTCGATTGAAATATTTGTTGTCAACAACTAATTTCTCGCCTTGATATTGTTATTGTTTGTTGAGTACTGAACAGTTTTAATGCAACTTTGCTAATCCCCCCAGATTTCTTCCTTGCCCTCAATCCATTGCTTAACTAGTTCAGTCGTGACAGATTTAGGCCTTTCCAATGGGAAACCGAGTGCCCTGTCCCAGCACAAACTCGCCATCACGCCCAGCGCTCTCGACACACCGAATAACACAGTATAAAATTCATATTCCTGCATGCCATAATGCACGAGTAAAGCGCCGCTGTGTGCATCAACATTCGGCCATGGATTTTTTATCTTGGCAATGGATTGCAAAATGGGCGGTACTGCTTCATAAATATTCCAAACAGTATTAACAAGGGGATCGTTGGGCATATGCTTTTTACCAAATTCCATTTGTGCCGTAAATCTTGGATCAGTTTTACGTAATACTGCATGGCCATAACCAGGAACTACTTTTCCCTCGCTCAAAGTTTTTTTAACGTACGCAGAAATTTGCTTTTTTGTGGGAAGGTCAGTTTTTAATTCTTCCCTCATTTCAAAAATCCATTTTATAACTTCCTGGTTGGCCAATCCGTGTAGGGG
>JBDSBG010000221.1:0-9732 GCA_039921685.1 Ferruginibacter sp. | reverse complement strand
CAAAAAAAGGCAACATATTATTAATAAGATGATAAGAGACGAAGAAATAACGTAAGTGCTTCCCGCTTTTTATCATCCAGTTCATAATGAATATTCTCTGTATAATATTGATGTAGGTCATAATCTTCGTATTTATGCTGGGCTACAATCTCATCTATATGATCCAATCCTAAAGAAGTTGTGTTATTAAAAGCTGCTATAAAATCGGCTGGCAATTTTTTGTTGGATACCCATGCTGCAAATAAAAAGGGCAGGCCGGTCATCTGTTTCCAGGCCACTGCCAGATCGTAAATGTATTTCGATTTCTTTCTTTGTGCAAAGGCCCGGTCGCCAATAACAAGGCCCGCAACATCGCCATTTATTTTTTCTTCATAACCTGTATCTGCAGCAATCAATTCAGGAGATATTTTCCAATGATCTTTTAATAATATTTTTAATAAAGCAACAGACGTACGGCTTTGATAATCCAGGTACACCGATTTAATTTCGCTGATAGGAACATTGCTGAACAGGCACACACTTGCCACTTCAGCTATGGCACCTATACCATAATCTGATATGATGTGATGTTCGCCCAGTTTTGGAATAACTGCCACGGGTATTAGGCCGATATCCACTTCGTCATTCAACAACATAGCTGCTACTTTGGCCGGGTATTCAAAAGACAAGTCCATTAGATCTGCCATCTTCCCTTTCTCAAACCCATAAGTGAGTGGTTTGGTATTAAGATAACTAACTGCTGCAACCCTGATTTTTCTGTCCAACTGCTTTAGATTAATTTCGCAGCAAATTTACTCAAATCCAGTTTAAGAAAATGCAACTATCCCCACTAACTGCAGTATCACCCATTGATGGACGTTATTATAACAGCACTAAACAGCTTTCTGATTATTTTTCAGAATATGCTTTGATAAAATACCGGTTGCATGTAGAAGTAGAATATTTTATCATGCTTGCAGAAAAAAAATTCTTTAAGCTTGATACCAAAGAAAAAAAACAGTTGAGGCAATTGATCAGTACGTTTTCCATATCAGAGGCTGAAACAATCAAGGAAACCGAAAAAGTTACCAATCATGATGTAAAAGCGGTTGAGTATTATTTGAAGAACAAACTCGAATCACTCGGTGCCGGCAAAATAAAAGAATGGGTACATTTTGGGCTTACATCCCAGGACATTAATAATACCGCTGTTCCTATGTTGTGGAAGGATGCTATTGAACTGGAATATTTACCAGCCGTTTTGAATTTGCAAAAACATATTTACAAATTGGCTACCAGTTGGCGTGATGTTCCAATGCTTGCACGCACGCATGGCCAGCCCGCCTCCCCCACACGGCTTGGCAAGGAACTCATGGTCTTTGTTGAACGCCTGGAAAACCAGGTACAGCTATTCAGCTATATTCCTTTCACTGCAAAATTTGGCGGTGCCACCGGGAACCTTAATGCTCACCATGTCGCCTACCCGAAATTTAACTGGCTGAAATTTGCTGACGAATTTGTACAAACTAAACTTGGGCTCCAGCGGCAGCAATACACGACCCAGATCGAACATTACGACATCCTTGCAGCACATTTCGATGCCATCAAACGCATCAATTCAATTTTTACTGACCTGGCCAGGGATATCTGGTCATACATCAGCATGGATTATTTTAAGCAACAAACAAAAAAAGGCGAAATAGGCAGCAGTGCCATGCCGCATAAAGTAAATCCCATTGACTTTGAAAATGGCGAAGGAAATTTAGGGATCGCCAATGCAATTTGGGAACATCTTTCTGCAAAACTACCGGTGTCGAGATTACAGAGAGACCTTACCGACAGTACGGTGCTAAGAAATATTGGAGTTCCTATGGCACATTCGATTCTCGCAATGAAATCAATTGAAAAAGGCCTGGATAAACTAATATTGAATGAAGTAAAATTAAAAGCTGATCTTGAAAACAACTGGGCTGTGGTGGCAGAAGCCATTCAAACAATTTTAAGACGAGAAAACTACCCCAATCCATACGAGGCTTTGAAAGACCTTACCAGGGGGAAAAATGCCATTGATAAAAAAACGATCCATGAATTTATAAATGGTTTGAAGGTTTCGGCTCTTGTAAAAAAAGAATTGAAATCGATCACACCACACAACTATACAGGTTTGTGAAAAAACACTATATTTGAAATTCATACCCAGTTTATACTGGCCTCCTAAAAACGATCCTATCCTTTAAAAAAACATCTAGCCTTCCGGGAATCAGCATGCAATATTCAGAACTTTAATTTCTGTACACTTAACTTATGTTATGAGAAGAACCTTCACCTTGCTCCTATTATTGAATTGCTTGCTCAGTTATGCCCAGGTAAACCTCAATCTTGGCCTCAGGGCATATTATCCATTTTCCGGGAACGCCAATGACGCCAGTGGCAACAATAACAATCCTGTTTTCAACAATGCAACTTTAACCTCCGACCAATATGGTAACGCCAACAGCGCCTACCATTTTAACGGGTTGGATAATTACATGCTGATCCCGAATAGTCCAACATTAAATATGGGAAGTGCCATATCTATTTGTGCAAAAGTGCGAGCAACGGGATTCTATTTAGGACAATGTCAGAATAATATGATGCTGGCAAAGGCTGATGGTGATTTTATATCAGGAACCTATAGCTTAAGATTTGCAGACCCGCTCTTAGGTTGTACAAGCAATCCGCCAACGACCAATGAAGTATTTTATGGTGGCCGTTTTGGCGGTGGAGCCATTTCACCCGCTCCATTTGTAAACCTGAACCAGTGGTACACTGTAGTAGTAACCGATGATGGTACTGTTTCTAAGATATATGTCGACTGTATCCTGCGGGCAACTACAGCTTCGGTTCAAAACCCGGCAACAGGCGATTTTGACTTATACCTTGGCCATTTGAATAATAGCCAATATCCCTATTGGTTAAACGGTGATTTGGATGAAGTGAGAATTTACGACAGAGCCATCAATGAGGATGAAGTGAATGCGTATGGAGGATGCCAGGCGATTACCTCCTGCAACAACTGGCTAAATACTACTTCATACCCATCCTATGTAAGAGTTGGCGATCTTGATATAACCGGCAATACAGTTACAGTGGAAGCCAATATAAACAGAACAGATCCTTACCTTCCGGGTGGAGGTGATAATAGCGAAGGCGATATCGTATCCAAGCACACGGACCCACCAAATGTAAATTACCTCCTAAGGCCAAATCATGCATACATAACAACTACAAATGGTTTTTTCGGAACGCCCGATGTTTGTGAAATTGAGCTTAATAAAACTTATCATGTGGCCATGGTATATGACGGAACAACGTTAAAGTATTACCGAAATGGCTTTTTGATGAGCCAGGTGGCTGCTACAGGAAACTTGATCCAGAGTAATATAAACACTCAAATTGGTTTGTATGATGCTTCCTTTTACAGTACCCAATTCTTAGGCTACATCAATGAAGTTCGCATCTGGAATGTTGCACGTTCACAGGCACAAATCCAGGCTTATATGAATTCATCGTTACCAAATCCTACTACCCAAACAGGGTTACTTGCCTATTATACTTTTGACAATTTAATCAACAAACAAGGAAATACAACCTGGAATGGAACCATAACCGGCGCTGCAACGATCAATGCCACAAATTCTTCCTGCATTTTTCTTCCCGATAGTTGTAACGGCATACTACCGGTAACATTAACAGATTTTAAAGCTACGGTAATTGATAATAAAAAAATTGAATTATCGTGGAACACTGAAAACGAATTAAACATCAACGATTATTCCGTTCAAAGATCAACAACCGGCTATGAGCCTGATTATATTACGATCGGGGCAGTTTCCCCAAAAGGGAATTCACATTCAATTAAATACCGCTTCACCGATAATACAGCCAGGCCAAATACACTATACTATTATAAATTACGGATCAATGATCATGACGGATCCACAAAAGCAAGCCCAATTAGGACAGCAAAAATCGTTAACAATAAATTTTATACGATTGTATATCCAAATCCTACAACCGGGATCTTAAAACTAAGTATCAACAATGCCACTGCAGATGTGTACATTAAAGTCACCAATGATGTTGGCCAGCTGATTACGGAAAAGAAAATTTCTGCAACGGATTCGAATTCTTTTTTACTTGATATCAGTAATCTTTCAAAAGGTTTCTATTGGGTAACAATACAATCAGGCGAAAATAAATTTGTAGAAAAACTAGTGAAGTTATAGATGGTTACCCTATCTCATGTGTAGTACAAACGGCAGGACTTTATTTTAATGAAAATATGTGCTGCCTTTCGTTGTCCTTTTAACTGCTCAACTTCTTCATCGACTATACTACCTTTATAGTTATTTGAAAGAAAAGGAAAAGCTGTCATTAATATCAAGCTGAATTGAAGTGTATGTAAATCACGACAATAGAAGCCACTTATCAACAGAAAAAAAGATCACGCCGTTCAATTATACCTGCTTATGAACTTAATTTTTCGATATCATCCAGGTCTTTGTGGCGGCCAGATGCTGTTTTGGCTTTTATAAGATCCTCTAAACTTAAATATTTGATTGTTAGCCCTTCAATTTCTTTATTCTCTGAATTTTCAAAAGCTTCGGAAAAAATAAGTCCTTTTAGGCTAGTTAGAATATCCAGACGTAATGGTGACCTACCGATTGAAAAAACATCAAACTCATTTGCCAGAAAGTTTTCTAAACTCATGTCAAACATCGGCATCCCAAAAATGGCAAAGGCCTTACTTAATTTTAAATAATTTTCAGAAGTTTTATTTACCCAAATATCAAGATCCTGGGTTGTGCGATAATATCCGTGAATAATCACCGCATATCCCCCAACAATTATGTACTCTGTGCTGGAAATATTAAGTGCGTGAATAAAGTCTCTAAAATCTGACTCAAAAATGTCTGACATAATTAAAACTTTCTGGCAGAAAAAAAAGTTCTGTCAATTTTCAATGATTCCCCATCTTTGATTCCATGAATGCGGCAAGTTAAATGAAATGCAACCCGAAGCCTATCTGCAATAGTTACATTTCTATCAAAAAGATTGTTCATATCAGCTGCCTCAAAACTTTGCACAGTAAAAATAGTTTTATCAAGCCTCGTACTTTTCATTGCGTAATTTACAAAATATACAGGAATTTATTGCAGCAAATTCTGAATATGCTAACAACAAATCAGTACTGTTTGCATGATTTTAAAATCAACATCTATTTATGTATCTCACTTGTAAAATGAAATTCAATTGCGGGGTTGTTGGTGCGTTCTGTATTTAAGAACCACTCACTTTGTGCCAGGTAAACGATATGGCCATCTTTATCTTCAGCAACATTCGCCTGCTTGTATTTCACAAAATCTTCCAGCTTCTTAGGATCTTCGCTTGTTAACCAACAGGCCTTATAAAAAGGAAGGCTTGTCATTTGCACCGATGCGCCATATTCATGCAACAACCTGTATTGAATTACCTCGAACTGCAATTCACCTACACAACCGATGATCTTTTTATTTCCGCCAAACTGTGTGAACAATTGTGCTACGCCTTCATCGGTGAGTTGTAATAAACCTTTTTCCAATTGCTTTGTCTTCATTGGATCTTTGTTTATTACTTCTTTAAATATTTCGGGGGAGAAACTCGGTATGCCGGTGAAATAAAAATTGTCGCCTTCGGTAAGTGTATCGCCGATCTTAAAATTACCCGTATCAAATAAACCAACCACATCGCCGGGAAAAGCTTCTTCGATCACATCTTTTTGCCGTGCAAGAAAGCTATATGGATTATTGAAACGAACATCTTTGTCTTGCCGAACATGATGATAATAGGTGTTGCGTGCAAACCTGCCGCTACAAACCCTCAGGAATGCAATACGATCGCGATGCTTTGGATCAAGGTTGGCATGTATCTTAAAAATAAAACCACTGAATTTATCTTCCTGCGGCTCCACGTCACGGGTAGTTGTATGCCTGGGCCTTGGAGTGGGTGCAATGCGGATGAAAGTATCAAGCATTTCTTTCACACCAAAGTTATTTACAGCACTTCCAAAAAATACAGGCGCAGTTTTTCCTGAGAGATAATCGTTGACATTCAATTCACCATAAACGCCATCGATCAATTCAACATCTTCCCGCAATGTATTGGCATTTGCCTCTCCGATTTTCGCATTTAATATTTGATCATTCAGGTCTTTGATCTCCACAACATCCTCATCATTTGCTTTTGTGCCGGCAGTAAAAAGTACAAGGCTTTTTTTATGCAGGTCATACACACCTTTGAAATCTTTACCGCTGTTGATCGGAACGGTCATGGGATGCAACTGTATCTTTAGTTCGTTTTCAATTTCTTCCAGCAGGTCAAACCGGTTTTTCCCATCACGATCCATTTTATTAATGAAAACGATCACCGGCGTTTTGCGCATAGCGATAACCTCCATCAGCCTTCGTGTTTGTGCTTCTACCCCATTTACACTATCAATTACCAACACCACACTATCCACTGCAGTTAAAGTGCGGTAAGTGTCTTCTGCAAAGTCCTTATGGCCGGGCGTGTCAAGCAGGTTAATTAAATGCCCGTCGTATTCAAAGGTCATTACGCTGGTTGCCACGCTGATACCACGCTGCCTTTCAATTTCCATGAAATCACTTGTAGCATGTTTTTTTATCTTATTGCTCTTAACGGCACCTGCAGTTTGTATAGCTCCTCCAAATAAAAGAAACTTTTCTGTAAGCGTTGTCTTACCGGCATCAGGGTGAGAGATGATGGCAAATGTTTTACGCCGGTTTATTTCGTTGATGTACTTCATAAAGGGCGCAAAGATAAGGGAGATGTGGGATACGGGAGGCTGGGTACGGGATACGAGATATGGGATATGGGATATGGGATACGGGATACGGGATGCGGGATATGGGATGCGGGATGCGGGATGCGGGACGTGTATGACTAAATAAACTTTAGTTGATAATAAAAACCGAGTTATTAATTTCGAGAAATAATAATCCGAAGCTATGAGTTATAAAAACCTCGAAATCTGGCAGCTGGCAAAAGATGTAGTTATTGATATTCACAAGATGTCACTCTCACTACCTAAATTTGAGCAGTTTGAGGAAGCACAGCAAATAAGGCGTTCATTTAAAACAGTAAAAAGTTGTATTGTAGAAGGATACGGCCGAAGAAAATACAAGGCTGATTTTATTAAATTTCTCATCTATTCTCATTCTTCAAATGATGAAACAATAGACCACCTGGAAACTCTTTTTGAAACCGAATCCTTAAAAGATAAACTCGATTATGAAGAAATACATAAGAAATTGGATACACTGGGAAGAAAGATCAATAATTTCATCCAATCAGTGGAGAAATTTCACAACGAACCGAAAAAGCCATAATGTTGCATACCACTTCAATCAAATCAACATTCAATTCTTGCATCATCTCTATCCACATTTCCAATCCCGCATCCCGCACCTCGTATCCACTATCCCCTATCCCGTATCCCGCACCTCGCATCCCGCATCCCCTATCCCGCATCCCTTTCACAATTCAATCCCAATCTTTCTCATCAGTATCGACGCATTCATACTCTCACAAACTCCTGGTTTCAATTTATAATCAAAGAACAATTCTTCTTTTTCTACTTGTGCATCAAAATGATAATTTAAAATATTTGCGGGAAATTCGTTTTTAATATCAGCAAGAGCAAGGTCGTGGGTTGCGATGATACCGGCGGATTGTTGTTTGATAAGTTGACGGATCAATGCCACGGACCCGGTATGGCGATCAAAGGAATTGGTTCCACGCAGAATCTCGTCCAATAAAATAAATACTTCCTCACCGTTGTTTACTTTATCAATAACCGTTTTTAATTTTTTTAATTCAGCATAAAAAGTAGATGTGCTTTCTTCAAGATTATCTGCAATACGCATACTTGTTACCAACTGAATCGGCGATAATTTGAATTTGGAGGCACATACAGGTGCTCCTGCCATGGCCAACACCACATTTACACCTACGCTTCGCAGGTAGGTACTTTTACCAGCCATATTACTTCCTGTTACAAGCATGATAGAAGCTCTTCCATCAATTGTAAGGAAATTGTTAACACGTTTATGCTCACTGATCAACGGGTGTCCCAGTTCTGTTGCTTCAATAAAAAAATATTTATCAGACAATACGGGGAAGGTCCAGGTAGGATTATTAAAATGAATGGCGGCAAAGCTATTCAATGCTTCTATTTCTCCGAGTGCTTCGAACCAGTTTTCAACGTCTGCTGCATGGTCCTGTTTCCATTTCTCCAGCTCAAGCACCTGCTGCAGGTTCCACAACAAAAGCAAATTGAGCGGTGCCGACACAGCAATATTGTATCGCAGGTCAAGCCGGTCCAATATTTTTTTTAGATGCCTGATCGCTGCAGATGCTGGCAGGTTGCCCGGTCGGTATTTTTGTTGCACCTGGTTTAAAAGCGGGGATTCAAACAGCTCTTTTTCAATTAACATTACGCTTGAGGATAAAATTGCTATCTCATCAACGATCTTTGAAAGCTTATCATGCAAGGGAGATACAATTTTATTTACCTGGTAAGCAATGGCTGCAAAGATGAGGAGTGAAACATACATGATATTCATTGGTATCCAATCAAACAATGCCGCAGTCACAATTGAAATTGATATTGCCGGAAGCACAATCCGCAGCCATTTCCAATGTTTGAATTGTAAGAATAAAGTAGGTTCGTGTAACCATTGCTGTAATCTTTGGTAGGTTAGCATCTTAATTCCGTTTTCAATACCGTAAGCCTGCAGTTCCTGTCTCCATATCATTTTTGTTGAAAGCTCTTTGATTGCTGTTTGCCTGGCCATTATATCCTCTCTCCTGGCAGGATTAAGCAACCAGTAAGCCAGTTGTGTTGCTCCCATATCTGAACTGGTACGATTTACAAATTGGTAAAGCGATGCATGCCCAAAAATATCGATATCAGCAGCATAAAAATGTGTTTTAGGTAAATGAGAAGACCCATCTTCAAAATGATAATAAAAGCCATCCAATGCTTTTAACTCAGCTTCGTTTACTGAAATTAAATGGCCAAGATGTTTTATTGCTTCTTTATTTGCAAGATCAGTGTAGATGAGCCAAATAAAGATTGCGAGCATCATGGTTGCAATAGAAAAAACATATACAAGCCCAAGCGACCACAGGAAATAGAAAACGGCAATGACCGCCGCAATAGCGCCAAACCGTAAAATTCCAAACATGGATTTTTTTTGTTGAAGCTTCCTTCGTTGACTATTTAATTCTTCCAGCCTCCCGGCATAGATCGTCTTAATATCCATTACAATTTTCGGTTATGAATCACAAATTTAAAGTGAATGGCCTTAACGATGATAAATACATTTTTAGCTTAATGAAATGGTTCGATGCTCAATGCTCAATACTCGATGCTTATCCGGTAAACCATTAGTGCCGTTATTAACAAATATGTTAAGCTTCGAATATGGAACAGATCCTTTAGGCTCATCCAAAAATATTTTTGTAGTTTTGCAGCTTGTGGTTATATGATGCAACTTCATTGATCATACATCATTCACATTCGGGGCTGACCGGTTTTGACAGCATAGTTCTTTGTAAGTGTAAGCATGTAGTGCGTTGGATAATTAGCACTTAAATCTGAATATTCAAACTTTTAAATGGCAATACTTCGTATGCCATGGCTGCTTA
>JBDSBG010000220.1:0-14821 GCA_039921685.1 Ferruginibacter sp. | reverse complement strand
TAAATTATACCACTTATGGATAGTCGCTGTCCAAAAATATATTTTACCTAATGAAGTATGCGATTTTCTTTGTTGTGAAATCATAACTCAAGCTATTGTTTTTAATTAAAATAGCTTAGGTGTTTTCCTCAGAAATAAATGTTTTTTTTCACGAAAGGCTGCTTGTTTTTAGGCCGTCGCTTTGCGGTTCGTGAGGCACGAACCACGGCATCGCTTGTCGAACCCGGTCATATTATACCTCGCCTTCGACAAGCTCAGGCTGACATCCGATGCCGTGGTTCGTGCGTTCAGTAGTTCATGAATTGAATGGTAAATACAACAGCTTCAAGTTTGCGCTTCCTGTGTTTACACCTGGGGCGAATCGCCCTAATCAAAAATTCTTTTTCAATTCAGCGGCGGACGCGTATATTTAATACCGCAATATACAAACACCAAGACTGCGTTGCTTTAGATTTGATCAGGAATTGTTATAACAGGAATGTCCAAACGATTCACTTATCTGCGAAGCAATTTGTTCAGCTAACAAATTATGAAACCAAGCTTCCTGGCATTCTACATATTGTCCGTGTTATTTTGCCCGGTTGGGGCTAATAGCCAAAAGTTATGGCAGGTAAAATTTGACCGGCTGACCACCGATGACGGACTTTCCCAGGGCATGGTCAATTCAATCATACAAGACAAATATGGATTTATGTGGTTTGCCAGCAATGATGGCCTGAACCGCTACGACGGGCATCATTTTACTGTATTTAAGAATGATCCGAATGATAATAATTCAATAGCAGATAATTTTATCCGGTTTATATTTGAAGATTCAGAAGGAAGGATCTGGATTGCTACTGCGGGCAATGGCCTGGATCTTTTTGATCGTGAAACAGAAAACTTTATCCATTTCAAGTACAGCGCCAACAATCGCAACGGGCTCAGTGACAATAGTATTACCTCTATTGATGAAGATAAAATGAAAGGCATTTGGATAGGCACCCTCCATGGACTAAACCGCCTGCAGCTTAAAATCAAAACTGCTGTAAAGAATGTCGGGCCACCGCCTACAGATGCCACGAAAAGGTTTTATCGTGGCAATACAGCAACTTTTACAAGAATATCATTTGATCCGGCAAATCCTGACAGGGAACTATACACGAAGGAACCCGGATTTCTGTTGGCAGATTGGCGTGCATCCAATTTTCATGTGGACAACCAGGGACTGATCTGGGTTTCAACACAGGAAAAATTATTCCGGATAAAACCGCTGACAGGTTCCGGATACCAGGTGAAAGAATTGCCGATAGAACCCTATATGCCGATTCAACAAAAGGGTACGGGTTATGAAAAATATGTACAGGATTTTATCCCCGGCCCTACTCCTGATATTTTTTATATCCTGTTTAAGGATGGTATCACGCAGGTTAATAGTTTTACAGGACAGGTCCAGGTACTATCAAAAACAGCCCTGAGCTTAGGTGCCTTTTCTTTTCCAAATGTACTGGACAACACAGGCCATATCTGGGTATGCGATGAAAATGTTACAGGCATTTTTAACAGCCTCGACAATTCTTGGAGCATCATCAGTACCGCAGATAAAAATACAGAGCCCATTCTTAAATATATGTCGTGCAGTTATAAAGATAAAGCCGGCAACGTTTGGTTAGGAACTAAGGGATACGGCTTGTTAAAATATGATCCGGCTAAAAATAATTTTAACCGGACAGAGACACGCTATATCCGCTTTATGTCTGCAGGAAAAGATGAGAATATCTTATTCGTGAAAGATCCTTACGACGAACTGTTCTGGGAATTTAACCGTGAAACAAACAGCACAAAAGCTCCAGTACCGCTTTCCGTATTTTCAAATTCGTCCTTTCCCCATTTTGGAAATTATACAAGTGCTGTGTTACAGGATAAGGATGGCTCTTACTGGATAGGCAGGCTCGGATTATATCATTATGATCCCGTTACAAAAAAAGCGGAGGAATACTGGCACGGTTACGAAAATGTTTTCCCTTTATATGATGACGGGCGGGATAATTTATGGTTTGGAAATACTACCGGGATCGTGCAATTCAATAAAACTACAAAAGCATCTACCGAATATACTTTCCCGGCTAAAACTACCATGGGGCCTTATGATTATTTACAAGCCATCCACCGTGATGAAAAAGGAATGCTGTGGCTGGGTACATTAGGGGGCCTTTATCGTTTTGACCCGGAGAATAAAAGCTGGAAGAAATATCAAAATATTGCCGGCGACAGATCCTCCCTGAATAACAATTTAATTTTTTCCATCTGCCCTGATTCCCGTCAACCCGATAAATATTTATGGATCGGCACCAAGGGAGGGGGATTAAATCTCTTTAACCAGGCAGAGGAAACGTTTACACATTTTACCGAAAAGCATGGCCTGAGCAATGATGTGGTTTATGGCATACTCCAGGACGCTGCAGGAAATCTATGGTTGAGCACCAATAAAGGCATATCGCGTTTTGATACAAAAGAAAGCTTTAAAAATTACAACGTCAATGATGGATTACAGGGAAGTGAATACAACAGGAATGCATTTTGTAAATCTCCCAATGGCTACCTTTATTTCGGAGGCATAACGGGATTCAATTATTTTGATCCTACGCGGTTAAACCCCAGCAATTATATTCCTTCTGTGTGGATCACCGCCATCAATGTACTCAACAAACCGCTGCAATTTGGCGGGCAGGATGATGTACTGGCTAAACCGGCTTACCTTACCAATAATATCGAGCTGAAGTATGAGCAAAATATGATCAGTTTTGAATTTGCCTCTACTGATTTCTCTGCAGTTCACAACAACCGTTACCAATACCAGCTTGAGGGTTTTGATAATCATTGGATAGAAGCTGGTATAAACAACACCGCAACATTTACCAACCTTGACCCCGGAAGCTATACATTACGTGTAAAAGGAAGCAACAGTAATGGTATATGGAATGAAACTCCAACCACATTAAGCATCACTATTTTACCGCCATGGTATTTAACCTGGTGGTTCAGGACCTCAGTCCTGATCGTGCTGGGTTCTATCGTATATGCGATCCACAGGTACAGGATGCGCAAGATCATTCAAATGCAAAAAGTAAGGAACGATATAGCAGGCGATCTGCACGATGAGATCGGCTCTAACCTGAGTGCTATTGCCGTTTTTTCAGAATTGGCTATTAACCCTAAAAAAACAAAACCGGAGGTGGACGGTTTACTAAAGAAGATATCGGGTTATACTCAAACCTCCCAGGATTCAATGAGCGATATTGTCTGGATGATCGATACAAAAAATGACCGGCTGATCGCACTAAAATTGAGGATGCAGTTATTTGCAAATGAACTGCTGGAAGCCAGGGATATCAGCGTTCGTTTTTTTTCTGATCCCCTACTGGATGACCTGAAATTAAACATGCTTCAACGCAAAGCAGTTTACCTCATCTTTAAAGAAGCGATCCATAACATTATAAAATATGCCGACGCAACAGCAGTTGCAATTGAAATAAACCGTAAAAACAATTTCATAGTCCTTACCATCTCCGATAATGGAAAGGGATTCTCTTTGAGTGAGCAGGAGAATAAAAATGTTAAGGGTGGCAATGGCCTGAAGAATATGAAACTGAGAGCGGGTCTGATTAATGCACAACTACTCATAGAACCTACAATCAACGTAGGCACAACGATTAGTTTACAATTTTCTGCATAACAAATGTGCTTTAAACGTGAAGAACATATTTTGATGAATGATTAATTATTATTGATAATGATAAAAATTTCAGTTTTTGAAGATAATCCCGGGAGACAGGATGCAATAAGATTATTGATAGAAGAGCAGCCGGATATGCAGTTGTTAGCCGTATACGAAAACTGTGAATACTTATTGGAAAATCTCAGCGGCATGCAACCGGATGTAGTACTAATGGATATTGATATGCCGGTGGTAAATGGTATAGAAGGCGTAAAAATCATCCGGGCAAATTTTCCAGGTATCGTTATCATTATGCAAACTGTGTTTGAAGATGAAAACTCCATATTCAACGCAATAAAGGCCGGAGCACATGGTTACATCCTTAAAACGGCAAGGCCTGCAAAGTTAATCGAAGCCATTATGGATTCACTGGAAGGAGGCGCACCAATGACACCTGTTATAGCAAAAAAAGTGTTGGAAAATTTTCGGAAGCAGCCCACACAGTCCGAACCTGGATTGCCACAATTAACTGCCAGGGAAAATGATATACTGGGTGCGTTGGAAAAAGGGATGAGCTATAAAATGATCGCAGCCGATCAAAATATCAGCTGGCATACCGTCAATTCGCATGTTAAAAAAATATATGAGAAACTACATGTACATTCTGCAACCGAAGCAATCAATCAAATTAGGAAGCATAGAGAGAGATAGACTGTTAGTCTGTGCTCAACGATTGTCACTCTGAGCTCAACTACTGTCAAGTCTGAGCTTGTCGAAGACGGGTTAAGGATCAATCTTATTTTTTAAATCCGTATAATTTTTGACAGTTGTTTCAATTTGTCCCATTCTTAGAGAGATAGACTGTTAGTCTGTGCTCAACGATTGTCAGTCCACAGCCCCGGTTCGTGCCCCACGAACCGGAAGATTAAATTGTTTTATACGTCCTTTTTTGCTCCGCCAAAAAAGGACCAAAAAAGGCGGCCCGGCAAAATAACCCCGATGCCGGGGCAGCAATGTTCAGCAGCAGTGCATAGTAAACTGAGATTTTGATCACTATTCATCTGCGGATCACAGGTTATGCGTTAACGTTTGTTACAGATTGGTTCCCTTGTAAACCACAGCCCCGGTTCGTGCCCCACGAACCGGAAGATTAAATTGTTTTATACGTCCTTTTTTGCTCCGCCAAAAAAGGACCAAAAAAGCGGCCCGGCAAAATCACCTCGATGCGGGGACAGCAATGTTCAGCAGCAGTTCATGGCAAACTGAGATTTTGATCGCTATTCATCTGCGGATCACAAGTGATGCGTTAACGTTTGTTAAGGTGATTGCTTTTCTTTTTTTCTTTAACGGTTAACTCCTGTTGATAAACATTAATTTCTTTCGATTATAAACGTTTAGTTCTTTGAGTATAAACCTCTGAAACTGGAAGTGATTAGTAAGTTACTGTCATTTGTATCTGATGATCATTTAGAACCACTGACTGTTTCTACAGAAGTTAAGAAATTTTCGAAAAAGTTACATGGGGAATTACTCTTTAGACTGCTCACAATGCAAGCAGCCACACCAAGTTCGTAGCCAAATGCCGTGGCGCATAAATCAACGGTCAGTCGATTAACAGAAGTAGAGAAATAATTTGATGTTAATTGCGGTTCGGTCGGCCCCGCCTTTCTAACCGCTTTTGCATTAGTTTTTTGGGAAAGTCAGCCCTTAAATTTTGGTGAATAAAGGAAGGAAATTTAATCAATGAACTTGTATTTCTATAGTTTGATTCGCTTTATAAGTTTTATTGTTGACAGTCAACGAAATATTTGCCTTAATTCCTATTCTGTTAATTGCAACAGTGGTTTTTATTGTGCCCCCAGTTAGCTGAGTCGGGGCTTCATATTTAATCGACAAACTTCCATCTCGATTAGTAATACCATGATATTTTGTCTGTGGATATGTGGAAACTTGTGGAAATATACCGTCGTTTGCTATCATTTCAACATGAGCATTTCCTATTGGCTCATTTTTATTATTCCGGTCATAAACAGAAACTTTTATCAAAATTTCTTCCCCATAGCCAATATCAGTTTTTTGAGGGATAATATCAAGACCTAATAAAAATTCATTTTGTTTAGTATCAGGCATAGCGTTAACTATTACATCCTTATCCTTTGATGTATTTTTATTTTCTTCAACTTTTTTCTGACCTTCTGTAAGCCACCAAACTATTACACCAGTAATAATTGTAGCGACGATGCCGCCAATCCATTTTATTAAGGATGCGTATTTTTTCATACTGGAGTGTTTAAAAGTTTTGACTAACATCAAGCAAGCTGTTAATTCTTGAAGCCAAATTTCGAAAAATCTGAGGCCTCAAATACCAAAAGTTAGCTGGCAAAATTACCCTTGGTTCGTGTAAAGGATAAGCAATTACTACCTAATCTTTGACTGCCGCAACTAAAACCCTTTTCATTTGTTTACATCACCTTTGTTTAGGCTCTATTAACCCCTTATCAATTGGAGTTGAAAACTGTAAACAACTTAAATAAAATAAAAATAATTTTCAGCAATATTACTGTTAACGATAGGGACAGAATTTCTTTCTTAAATTAAACGCCTGGTCCGAAAGAATAATAACCTTTGAAATTTAGTCTGTGAAACTTTTTCTTGCTAGTAAAGCAGTACAATTGATAAAAAATGAAATAAAAAGAATTAAAATGCCACAATTCAGTAGGTCTGTTTAGACGATCCAAGATGTAGTTGGACAGAGGGAAACAACGCCAAAGACATGCAGTACTTGTTGATAACATTCTAAACTAAATACAGGTTAGACCCTTCCTGACGTAATATGTCATCAAGCCAACTGTTGATAGTTACGCTTTGTCTTATCCTCATCCAATAGTTCCCTAAAAAAAAGATCTCTCTTTTCTGAGATCTTTAAATCGACAACATTTTTTATACTCAGGCCGCATTTATAAATACAATTTCCCCAGGCTTTTATAGCCGGGGCATCCCACATTCCACTCTGCTTCTTATCACTTGATAACTTTATTGTTTTCACAAATTCTGAATATTCATTACACAGCTTGGTATTTCTAAGGTAATCCATCAAAATTTGCAAATCACGGGGATGGGTATTTGAAATAAAAACAGGATCGGAAATATTCTTTTCGATTGTTTCCAACATGAAATAATTAAGCACCAATCCTTCCTCATAGTATTCTTTAAAACTCTCAACACAAATATTGCAGTTTGCCAAAGCTTCAAATTTGATAGCCTGCAACACCTCCCGCTGTTGCTTAGGTTCTTTCCAAAATATATCCACAAGTTTATTTAGCAATAATGCAATAAAAAAACCAATGATGGTCTCAAGCGTGTTAAGTAATATATCGCTGTTCATTCTATACTAAAACGGGTTATTAATTGAAAGAAGGGGTCTTGTCAGTTCCTTACAAAATAGGACCATGATCAGCAGGTATCAGAATATCTTCAATATCTATAGTACCGCCTGCAGGTAAAAGTGTCTTATCAACTTTGTGTATGATATTCTTTTTATTATCGGAAACCTGAAGAAAAAGTTTTAGGCTTTTCAATTTTGCTATCATTTGCTTTTCAACCGTAATTGAGAAAAACCCAAGGTCGTCTGTATTGGAAGATAAATGTATTTTAGTCGTTTGCTCCTTTTGCGAAACCAGGCTTACTATTAATTTTAAGGGTCGTTCATTGGCAGAGAATACGAAACCCTGTATTCGCCATGTATCTGGATCATATGAGTCATTTCCCTTTTTCATTATTGCCATCTGAAGATCCAGTGCCGGGAACATTATCTCATTACACGCTATTCTCGCTTCCATTTTTTGTACTATGATATCCTTGTCGCCTTTTTTTGCTGTTAGGCGCATTAGTTCCGCCTTTAAATGATTATGCTTGAGCAGCTGAAATACTTTACCCATCTCCAACGCCTCTATTTTCTTTTCGTCTATATCACTGATGGTGTCATTCGTGTATTTTAAGGTTTGTTCTGTTGATAGTGATGTCTTTTGCATTTCAAAAAAATTAATAATTAGAAATATGATTATTCTCCAACATTCATCAATTGGCTACCAAATTAAACCTCGGATCACCTGAATGCGCATTCACCGCATTCAAAGCGGTTTCCACTCTTAGATCCATGCAATCAAGAATATTCAATTCGATGTTCAGTGCCTTACGCCTGAAGATCCAATATGGAACAACCAGGCAATGCGTGGATTGATTGCCTATTGCAGTATTTAAGAATGCGATTGACAAAAGTGAATAAATTGTATACGTAAATCCATCAGTAAACCGGTTATCACTACATCTCGTCGAAACAGACATTAACGCTGTATTGAAAAGCACTATATCGCTTGGGTAGGGATTCCTGGGAATAAGTGTTACTGCTCCTGCACACTCGGATTGGTTATTTAAGAAAGCAATATCATCCAGCGAAATGATCATTTCTGAACTGAAACATATATCTATTTCAAAGCTTCTCATATCAAGCGTTACCTGGTTTGCCGAATACATCACCCTTCCTGCCGGCAAATATTGATAGAGAAAGTAAAAACGATACCTGGTATTAGCGGCTCCCGCCGCCGCAATAACAATCGATGGGTTTACATATCTCCATTGCCTGATTGGCAAAAGTGCAATATTCAGCCTGTCTTTTGAAAAGCCCAGGTCTAAAATAAAAACTGCTCCTGCCTTCATGGAATAATACTCCCTTTTATTAATACCTTCTGATGTAAACTGATTGCTTACTACAGATACAGGGCCATAAGCTATCACGAAAAGCGCATGACCAAGCGGTTGAGAAACAATATTGTCGTGAACTTTTACTGCCGGGATTGCATCAAATACAGGGATGTTGACGATAGGGGCAACAGCAATGAGCACAGGAGTATCGGGTTTCTTTAAAGCGGGAAGTTTTGTAGCATACCATACTACAATCCCACCCCTGACATTTTTATTAGCTGCGGCGGTCTCCTGCGTATGGGGGCCGTTATTGATAACACGGTTATTGGAGATGTCCACTTTTTCCGCATAGAATATATATATACCCGAGACCGCATGCAACTGATTCCTTCCATTGTCTTCCAGCCAGTTTTCCCGGATGATACAATCCTCACAGAAAGCAAGTGAAATGGCAGAAACAGGCAGTTCATAGCCAGGGACCAACTCGTGCTTTTTAGTTATTAGTTCCTGAACACAATACTTAATAATATTCTCACCGATCAGCAGGTTCTCAATATGAATGATTATTTTCTTTTCATTAGGCATCAGGTATAACACCGTTCCTATACCCGAATGCCCCATTTCATAAATGAAATTCTGTTGGATCGTAATATCATACAACGAGGGAGAAAAAGGAATAACTTCATGCGAATCTATGTCAGGTTGAATAATATTATGCCCCAACGTTATTCCGTTACCTCTTCCGCCAATAACTTCGTTCTCCAGTATCCACACCCGCTCTGAGCCGCAACCAATCTGTATTCCTCCTGGGGTTTTGAACATGGTGATCTTACCTCCAGGCATATACGCAGTTACAAAATGTAGTGCAACATCGACCATCTCCCTGAATTTTTTATTCTGCGCATACAATTTTTTAAGATCAGCACATGGATCGAAATTAGGATCTGGTGGTGGAGGGTCCCGATCAGGACCATCATCCGGTGGCGGTATCATTACGATCCGGTTCCTTTCGATCAATACATCATCGGCAAGAGAAAATATAGCTACATCCCCTTTGGGCTTATCATACATGCCAATCTGGTTGTAGGTAATCTTAATGCTGTTATTACCTTGAATATCTCCCCGCAGGTTTACCCTTACTGCATGAACAAGCGCTAGTATCCTGTTCTCGCGAATCGTAATTTCTTCTGACATGCTCTTGAACTGGATATCATCTTCAACAGCGACAGCAATTCCTTCAAACGCAACAAGTGTAAGATGGTCCAGCGTGATACGGCGTGAATTTTTAATAACGAAAATAGGCGCAAGATTATTTACGGGAGTACGGACAATAGTTTGTTCACCGCAACCGGTGATATGTATTTTCTTTCGATTGTTTATTATAACGCTTGCTTCATGAATTCCTTTCAATACGCATATTTTCCCGCCTTCTGCAGGCAAACTATCTACCGCCTCTTGTATTGACTGATAATCGCCTTTACTACTTACGCCATCCCCAACAGTAAATGTGCAACAACAATCATCTTCCGTTAAAGGGTGAAAATGGCGGCGACAATCATGAATGATCTTCCCTTGCACTTGTTGGGCAATATTTGTCCAGTGTATAATGGCAAGTGGCGTATAAAAAAACCTGGTGCCGTGGGGACTGATCCCGGTTGTAATTAATTCCCAGGGCATAACTGATTTGGGTGTAGATGGCCTTGCTGCTATAACCCAAAAATTTCCAATACCCGCAGCATTGGTAAAATCATTTCCTGTAAAAGTTACTTGCAAACCAGTATTGCCTAAACGGGAAGGAATAGCCGCAGTAATCGGAATTTCTGCAGGGGATATTACATCTGTTCCCCGATTCCATACCCTCATATAAAAAAATGCTGAACGCTCTCGCAATGCTGCAGCATCAGCCCTGTTCAGCCACTGTGCACCAAACCCGGCCGGCAATGCTGTGTTCAATTCGAATTGGTTGCTATCAGGGTTATATGAAATAGCTACTTTGCTAAAAAAACCATTGTGTTCAGCTATCTTTTCATTGTTTGGTAAAACTGCTGACCAGGGGATGAGCTCAACAACCTGGCCTGCTAACGGCCAATGATATTGATCTTTCGGTTCGGTTATCATAGTACAGGTAGTACCGTCTGCTGAAACTGTTACCCTGTAAAAAGGTGCAGCATTATCAAAACCCCAGGTATAATGACCTGTATTGGCAACATGATCAAAGTGGGTTACTTGTACACGTAGGGCCTGGTTCTCTGCCCCGAGGTAACCTCCTGTTACGGCAGGCGTACAAAGATCATCTGTATCACCTGAATCAGTAAACGAAATTTTTAAACTTGTGTCGGGAATTAATTCATCCTCCTTATTGATCTTTCCGAAATGAGCAGTACTCCAATCTGACCTGAGTTTTTTCCATGCGATTGGGCATTCATCCGATCCTGCATCCCTGAAAATATTTACCCGTTGCATATTCCTGATACAAATCGTCGTGTCGGGTCCACCAAGTGCGGGTTCAAATAAAGAACTGTCTTCAATAGCGCTTACCGGCTGTTGCCATGTTTCAAGAAAAACGAGATCGTAAGATTCCTCTCCCGGGTTTAATACAGGGGGTTTATAATTGTTATCATCCTTTTGTAACCAATCCTTCTGAAGACGAAAAGTTTCCGTTTCATCCATTTCAAGACGAAGACCGCCAAGATACATAGTGCCTTTGTGGATATCAAAATCAATTAATCCACCTGCTGTACTCAGGTTCTCTATCCTGAACCCACGGTCGGGCGTACCCGCTCTACCAATGATATCTACATTAGTACGGCGCACTATCTCTTCTTCAATGCGTTCATTTTCATTCCAATCATCATCTGTTAGCACACGGCCTTGCTGCATACGAAGACCTGTAAGATGTTTGAGATGATTGGTAGCTACCCTTGAAATATCAAAATTTGGCATAACAGTTAATTTTATGTCTTGTTTATAAAAGCAGGTATTAATCCAAAAGGCATATACTCTTCTATTTTCGCTTTGATCCCATCCAACTTAATTGCATTCAGTAAGCTATTAAAAGCACCCATCTCAGCACCGTTCTCTCCTCCCCTGAATATTTCGACAGGTATTGTATCACTTAACTGGGCAAAACCATGATGCCCGAATTGTCTCGATGTAAACCAGTGATTGCTGTCTTTTTCGAAAAGATAAGATTCATAAGGTCTCGGCAGCCGGCTTGATTTAGGTGCCGTACTGAATCTAAAGCAACCTGCCTGTGTATCAGTAACTGTTGAAATCTCCGTTATGATTACATCTGATGCATATAACCTGTGAACAGCTATTTTTCCGAAAACGGTGGAGCGTATCAAATTAGTTTTACCTGTGTCAACACTAATAGCAGCTACCGTAGGATCTTCAGATTGTATTATACAATCTGAAATACACAATGCATCTTCTACGATGCCATTGTTACGGATGCTGATCGGTCCAAGAATACTTTTTTCGATACAAAGCGTTTCTATATTGCCTTCAATGATCAATGATACGTTGTGTATTACCTGGTCCAGTCCGTTAATTCCATTGCCGGGATCCAGCGTACAATTCCGAATATCAACAGATTCATAATCGCCCCTCAGGATTATGTTGAATTGTTCATTACCCGGCGCACCAAACCACAATCCGTCTAGCACAAGCCTCGCATCATCAGCAGCGGAAGTAAACACGAGGTCGGCATCAAGCACCAGGTAAGGCCTTTGTTGATTTGCCGACTGAAGGATAAAATTTCTGACATTAGGCGGATCTGAAATAATATGATATGTCGCGCTATTGTCGACTTGCACGATTTCAATGGGATTCCATGAAGCAAGGTCAATTGTCGTTGATGCTACGGGTATTGTAACTGTTGGTTCTGAATCTTCCACAGCTCTCCTATCGTAAGTGCCGGCACCTATATTTTGTAGAAACCCATTATAGCCCGAAAACCCATAATGATACGTTACGGTTGCTTTGTCCGGAACCGCGGGTGCAAAAAATCTGAATCGTCCTCGAACTGGATCAATTAAAAGTCTTTTACCTGTTACCACTGAAGTCCAGTTTTGAAGGTTCCCCGCATTTATCTGTTCTTTTGAAACAATATTCAGATCTGCTTCCACGGAGACCGCATCAGGTAATAACTTATTCTTGCCACACGCTTCTATTAGTGAGTATTTTAAAAGATTAGAAAATAAAGCAGGCGGAAAAGGATTAGGTAAAGTCGTTATACACTTCCTGAGTTCGGCTTCATTTCGAAAATGCCAGCCTGTTATATGAAGCATGTCACTGACTGAAGCAGACGGCAGCCCATCAATGACCAATTGCTGAATGGCTGCTTCTTTTATTTCATACTCAGCGTGGCCAAGCAGGCGGCAGCGAATGGGCGAAGGCATTTCCCATTCAAGTGCCGAACGCCATACATCCCATTGATTCTTACTTGGCCTATTTCGCCTGTTAAAAAGCTGTATATCCCGGCCTGAGGGATCGAAACAATACTTATCAGCTGCTACCCGAAAGGGTGTTGAGTTGATAACAATAAAAGCAGAAAGCCTGTATAAATAAAAATTGAGTTTACTAATTCCATAGCGTCCGTCTAAACCTTTAGGTTTCCTGAAATCAGGGAGATGGAAATATTCTTCAAAGGGACCATTGGACAACTCGCTTGCTATAGGTGAACGCAAACTGGCTGTGCCTCCCGGCATAGTTTCGGTAAAGCGGCCTGCTAATAATGCTGGTTCAGGATCCAAACCATGCCTCGCTCTTACAAGCCGTTGAAAACCTTCCACGAGTTTACCATCCCACTGGCTAACATCGTAGATAAGTTCTTCTAATACCCTGGGAGTTCCTTTTCTGCGGCGGTAATAGATTGTTTTAGCGACATCTATTCTACTACCGCGGGTATTCATAGCCGATAGCATCCTTGTTGCAAGCAGGTCTCCTATATACGGTACCGCCCAATCATTACACAATTCAATGAATTGATCATCCCAAAGCCTGTCCTGGCTCCTTCTTAAAATAGCTGCCTGTTCTGCAATGATCTCAACCAATGCCCTTAATACATTTGGATTAGGATTACTGTCCAGCCCATCTTCATGACGATACACTTCGGGAATAAGTTCCCACAATTTCTCCTGGTAATAAATTTTAAACTGATCGTTTGCTATTGCTGCCATGTCAGTCGTTTGGGGTTAATTGTAAATTGCCTTTTTCAAAATCAAAATACCTTCCAGCGCCTGCTGTTTTGGCAAATGCGGAAAATATCTCTTCGTTGAAAAAAATGCTTTTCACTGCTCGTACACCCGGTACAGTGAGTGCTGTGGAAAATATTTTACTTCGGAATAACGGTTTGCCAATACCAATATTCTCAGGCGTTAGTATACCTGTATGCTTATTCATAAACGCGATACGCACCGCCTTTAAAACATCTTCTATAATATATTTTGCATCCACCTGGATATCCATTTTTAATGTTGACGGAATTTCGGCGGCCTGCTCTACTTCAATAATGACAGAAGGATCTGAAAGACTTCTCAATCGCTTGTTCATTGCTTCCTGTATTCCCTCATCGCCTATATACCAAACATGTATGAGCGGGCTCAATTTAGTCGCATGCCAGCGCCAGTCCACCTGCACAGCCTGCACGCCTCCTATTCTTATCGCTACTGCTTCAATATCCTGTATCGAAACTATCCTCCCAAGTGTTAATATGGATTTGGGCGCAGATGATCTCAATTCTTCTGCAGGCTCCGCATCTTCACCTCCACTGGCTGGCAAAGGGTTGTTAATTGCTGAAAAATCTTTTACAGGTTTGGAAATTTGTGTAATCGACCCAGCGGGAGCTGCAGCCGCTTCCGCCCCAAAGCGATATTCTGCAACTATGTTATCAGTTCCTGATGGAAGACGCCTGCCTCGGATGCCGTCACCGAATGTTGCAAATGAATCTCCCGAATCGTCCTGTCGTACAATATAGATTTCCTCCTGGTCGGTTTTGTTGAAAAAAGTGGAAACCTCGGTCCACCTGATACCATCAACGTAAATACGCAAGCTGTTTTTAATTCCCTGGTCATCCGCTGCTGTTGGGGCAGCAAAATAAGTAAGTGGTTTCTTTTTTAGTTTGAATGTTTGATTGATGATCGTTGCATTACCACTTCCCAGTATTTCCTTTTTAACAGTTTCGCCTCTCGTTGCTTTCACTACATTTCCAAAGGCCTGCACGGGCAACACTAGTTCCGGGTTCCATTGTTCACTGATACCCGGATGTATCATGGATGCATTATAATCAATTTTGCCGTCCAGTTTTATTCCACGGATATTTTTATCTGTCAGGAAAAAAGAAGATGGATCAAAATCATCTACAGGTTTGTCCGTTTTTTCACTAAAAAGAACCATATCTTGATAAGATAAAGTCGTTTT